>CAYUJK010000030.1:0-17128 GCA_964444895.1 uncultured Roseivirgaceae bacterium | reverse complement strand
GAAATGACAAACGGGCAAAAACTATGATGCACGAATTAAAAAAAATGGTTCATGATTACCAAATTGCAGCGGCAACGGGATTGAAAACCGTTATGGCGACCGTGGTAGCGCTGGATGGCTCCTCGTATCGCAGACCCGGGGTGAGGATGTTGATCAGAGAAGATGGTAAGATGACCGGAGCAGTAAGTGGAGGATGCGTAGAGAAAGAAATCGCTCGACGGGCTCAACCTGTATTCAAAGACAATAAGCCCAGGATGATGACCTACGATGGCCGTTACCGGCTGGGATGTGAGGGAGTCCTCTACATCTTGATAGAGCCCTTTGCGCCGACGCAAGAATTTGTCGATGTTTTCGAGCGTTTGCTGGAGCGCCGGGAAAACCTGGCTATCCGGGTGTTTTTTTCGCGCCAGGATCTTACAGAAGAGCCTATGGGTTCTATAGCCTTTTTTCCGAAAGGGGAAAGGATTTCTTTTTCAGGGGAGTCTCCAAAGGTTTTTGACAACGCTGCTAATCTCCCTGTCTTCGAACAAACACTGAAACCGTGTTTTCACCTGGTTATTTTTGGTGTAGAGCACGATGCCGTTCAACTTTCTGCAGCAGCCTCGCTGCTGGGGTGGCAGGTAACGGTGGTGGCGCCAATCGACGATCCCAGGACACTGGAAAACTTCCCCGGAGCCAATAAGATAGAACACATACAAGCCGCTCAGGTAAATACCTTGCCCATAGAATGCCAAACGGCTGTTATCTTGATGACGCACAACTACGCCAGCGACCTGAAGTTTCTCATCGCTCTTAAAGATACGTCGCCTGCCTACGTAGGATTGTTGGGACCTGCTAAGCGGAGAGAACGCTTGTTGTCAGAATACCTGGAAGTGACGGGTGAGTTTGACGAACCTATTGTCAACGCGGTTCATGGCCCTGCAGGCCTGAACCTCGGCGCCGAAACACCCCAGGAAATAGCCGTGAGTATCATTGCAGAAATACTATCGGTAGTGCGGAAACAGCACCCTATGCCCCTGAAAAACAAAGACGAAGGCATTCATCGCGGGGTAACGGAAGCCTTCTAAGGGTACAGTAGTTCTACTCACCGACGTATGTATTCAGGGATCACCTTTTTCAAGAATGATGGTGATAGCCATAAAAATACGCTTAGCGTGGCTGGAGCTGCTTTTCACACCTTCACAAGCACAAATTCCACAATAGCTTAATCTGAATACCATTTTTGAGTACGTGCAGGCTCCTCAGAATGCCTAAAGCGCTTTTTACTCAGATAATTACGTATAATTACGTAAAAATTCCATTCAATTTATTGGTTTAAAATATTTTTTACGTACTTTTGACACGTATTTAAGTATTTGTACTTATAAAGGTATAGGAAATGAAAATAGTAATTGCAGGCAATGGAATGGTGGGGTATAAGTTTTGCGAAAAGCTTATTTCCCGGTTTGGAAAGGGTGTTTTCGATATTACAGTATATGGAGAAGAGCCCAGGCCCGCGTATGACAGGGTGCACTTGAGTGCCTATTTTACGGGAAGCACCGTAGAAGATTTACTGATGGCGCCACAAAATTGGTACGTAGAAAATCAGATACGACTCATCACGGGGGAACTTATCACCGAAATCAATTCCACGCAGAAAACCATCACTACTCATAAAGGAAATACCGATACCTACGATAAGCTCATCCTGGCTACAGGTTCCAGTCCGTTTGTTCCGCCAGTACCGGGTGTCGATAAGGACGGGGTGTTTGTATACCGAACTATTGAAGACTTGAATAATATCATTGCCTATGGCAAAGATATCAGAAAAGCAGCAGTGTTAGGGGGAGGCTTGCTGGGTCTCGAAGCAGCAAAAGCCTTGCTGGATATGAACCTTGAAACCCATGTAATTGAGTTTGCGCCGCGCCTTATGCCGAGGCAATTGGATGAGGCCGGCAGCGATGTGCTGAAAGCCAAATTGGAGAGTTTGGGCATTGCCATTCACACTAATAAAAATACCCGGGAAATAGCCGGAAACGGAAAAATCAGCTCTTTAGAATTTGTAGTTGGAGACTCGATCGAAGTAGAAATGCTTGTGATCTCCGCAGGGATAAAGCCCCGCGATGAGTTGGCCATAAAATCGGGTATCGCTGTAGGTCCCAGGGGCGGCATCGTGGTGAACGATCACATGGAGACCTCGGTACAGGACATTTTTGCCATTGGAGAGTGTGCGCTGCACAATAGCATGATTTACGGCCTGGTAGCGCCGGGCTATGAAATGGCCGAAGTGGCGATAGACCGCATAGCAGGAACCGGCGAACGGATGTTCAAGGCTTTTGATATGTCTACTAAGCTGAAACTCATCGGCGTGGACGTAGCCAGCTTCGGAGATCCCTTTCCCGCCGCTGAGAGTTGCCACTCTATTGTGCTGGAAGACAAACTGAAAGGCATCTACAAAAGAATTAACATATCCAAGGATGGAAAAAGCCTGCTGGGAGGTGTTCTCGTGGGAGAGGCCGCTGAGTACAACATGCTGCTTCAAATGGTACAAAACAACATGGCGCTGCCACCTAACCCCGAAGACCTGATCTTGGGCGCGCGTGGAGGTGAAGGCAACGCCCTGGGCGGAGTGGAAGCCCTGCCCGATGAAGCCCAGATATGCAGCTGCGAAAATATTAGCAAGGGTGATATTGTGAAGTGTATCGTTGACAATGATTTCACCGCACTTGACGACATAAAGAAGTCCACTAAGGCCTGTACCGGTTGTGGTGGATGTACACCGCTGGTGACTGACCTTTTGAAGAGCACGATGGCGTCTCAGGGCAAGGTAGTTAAAAAGGTGCTTTGCGAGCATTTCGACTATTCCCGCCAGGAGCTATACGACCTCATTAAAATTGGCGGCATCAAAGACTACGACGATCTGCTGGATAAGCACGGCAAGGGAGACGGTTGTGAAATATGCAAACCTGCCGCAGCCTCGATGTTCGCCAGTATATGGAACGAGATGATTTTGAAGCAAGATACCATCCAGGATACGAACGATCGGTTTCTGGCCAACATTCAGCGAGGTGGCACCTACTCCGTTATTCCCCGGATACCGGGAGGAGAAATTACACCCGATAAGCTGATGGCGATAGGGCGCATAGCAAAAAAATACAATCTGTATACCAAGATCACGGGTGGTCAGCGCATTGACCTCCTCGGCGCCAGGGTAGATGAGCTTCCTGCTATCTGGGAGGAGCTGATAGCCGAGGGATTTGAAAGCGGCCATGCCTATGGCAAAGCCCTCCGCACCGTAAAAAGCTGCGTGGGATCTACCTGGTGCAGGTATGGCGTTCAGGATTCAGTCACCTTTGCGCTTGAAATTGAAAACCGTTATAAAGGACTCCGTGCTCCGCATAAGCTCAAGAGCGCCGTTTCCGGTTGTATTCGCGAGTGTGCCGAAGCCCAATCCAAGGACTTTGGCATCATTGCCACCGAAAAGGGCTGGAACCTGTACGTATGCGGAAATGGTGGTGCCCGGCCTCAGCATGCCATTCTGCTGGCTGCCGATATCGATAAGGAAACCTGCGTCAAGTACATAGATCGATTTCTGATGTACTATATCAAAACGGCCGATCCGCTCACACGCACCTCTACCTGGCTGAATAAGCTGGAAGGCGGTATAGAATACCTGAAGGAGGTAGTGGTGAATGACAGCCTGGGCATAGGTGAGCAGTTAGAGATGGAAATGCAGGGCTTGATCGAAAAATACGAGTGTGAGTGGAAAAAGGCAGTGGAAACTCCCGAAATCCGTGCGCGTTTTGCACACTTCGTCAATTCGGATGAGGGCGACGAAACGCTGAAGTTTGAAGAGGTGCGGGGGCAAAAGGCTCCGGTTGACTGGAACAGGCAGTAGTATAGCCTGTTTTATCGGACAAAAGAATGACCAAAAGACCGAAGGCGTAAGCCATAAGACCGGGAGAGCGACTCAGGGTTTTCAGCTACTGCCTTCAAACAAAAAAAATTTAAATAATAGGAAAAAGATGGAAGAATTAAACCTGCTGAAAGAACACATGGTGGCTAACGACCGGGATGTGAAAACCTGGTTTAGAGCGGCAAAAGTAAGTGATTTTCCCAAAGATGGAGGTGCTTGTGTAAAGTACAAAGACATGCAGATTGCTGTGTTCAACTTTGAGCGCAGAAACGAGTGGTACGCCTGCCAAAATCTTTGCCCACATAAAATGCAGATGATCTTGTCAAGGGGCATGGTGGGGTCTTCCGGCGATGAGCCTAAGGTAGCATGCCCATACCATAAAAAGACTTTTTCCCTGAAGTCGGGGGAGTGCCTCAATGGCGAAGAGCACGGCATCGCTACCTTTCCTGTAAAAGTGGAAGACGGCTATGTTTACCTGGGCTTTTCGAGGTAGTTTTTGCAGGAAATATTCTCAACGTATCCATAGGGGGTGGCAATTCGCTGCCCTTTTTTTATTTTGCACCTGGTTTTAACGTTTGGTGTTTGGCACGCTTGCGCAAAACCCTACCTGCCAGCTAAGTTCTTGAAGCAAAACTGCTGTCAGGAGACATGAGCTATCCGGGATCTGGTAGCATGAGAGTAAAGCCGGACTAACATCCTTATATTAATGGTTTTTGATATCGACAGTTTTCGCAAAGAAGGCAAAAGCGATTTTTCGCGGCTCAGCACGCTGTATATTTTGGCGCTTTCCGCCATTGCTACCAGCATTATCATAGGCCAGTTTTTGATCCAGAATTTTCTCAAAGACCAGTTTTATGACTCCCGGGTGATCAACGTGGCCGGCCGGCAGCGTATGCTGAGCCAGAAGATTTCGAAAATCGTGTTGAAAATGGAAAAAGCCGATGAGACCGGGGAGATGGCTGCGCTCTACCAAGACCTGAAAGCTACCTCATACCTGTGGAAAACGAGTCAGGAAGGGCTGCTCTATGGCAATGATACCCTGCATTTGCCGGGGAGAAACAGCCACACCATAAAAAAAATGTTTGAGCAGAATGCCCTCTACTACCTTAAGATCATCGGGAGCTGCGAAACCATTTTGAGCAAAATAGAGGCCGATGCAGAGGTGGAAGTCTCAGAGCTTCAGCCGTTTATTTCCGTGATATTGAGTAATGAAGCCGCATTCCTGAACAGCATGGATGCCATCGTTTTTCAGTACGATGCCGAAGCTTCGCGCAAAATAAAGCGACTGACCATTACGGAATACATCCTGTTGGTAGTGGCCCTGGCAATCATCTTGTTAGAGATATTATACATTTTCAAGCCCACCGCCCAAAACGTAACCCGAACGCTGAACAAGCTGATAGAGTCTGAGAAAAACGCCCAAAAAATGTCAAAGGAGATTGGCGTTTTGTATTCCTCGCTCGAAAAATCGTATGAAGAGCTTTCGTCATTAAATCAGCCTGTAGAAAACCCGCGGCTGCTGGCCAAAGCTGATAGAGGAGGAAACCTGAAGTTTGTGAGCGACCTGTACGCGGACCTCACCGGGTATGGCAAGGCAGAGGTAGGGGCTACATTCGCCGATCTAATACCCGGAGTAGATAACCCCGAAGACCTTATGGATGAACTGATCGATACGATTTCTGAGGGGAGCTCTTGGTCCCGCGAGGTGAAATTTTCGTCAAAGACAAATACCGAGGTGTGGCTAGACATCACGGTGACGCCAGTATTTAACAACAAGCGGGAAGTGACGGAACTGCTGGTAATTGGCACAGACCTTACCAAGAGAAAAGAAGCCGAAAGCAAAATGTATAAAAAGGACCGGTCCGAGATCGAAAAGCGAATTAGTGAACAGAAATTCCGGTCGGTGTTGATACTCGAAGGACAGGAAGAAGAGCGAAAGCGCATCGCTATGGACATCCACGATGGCATCGGTCAGATGCTTACCAGCCTGAAATTCCAGATCGAGAGCATCGATATGAGCAACTATGGCGATGCCCGCAATAAACTCAACGACGCCAAAGAGCTGATAAAAGACGTTATCAAGGAAGTGCGCAGGGTAACGTTTAACCTGAAGCCAACTGCCCTCAGCGACTATGGGATCAGTGCCGGGCTGGGTGTTTTTATTAAGGAGATAAATAAGCTGACCAATGTAGAGGTGGTCTTTGAAAATCGTACTAACTTCAACAAACGATTGCCCACTAAAATTGAAAATAATATTTATAGAATAGTGCAGGAGGCCATTAATAACGCCATTAAATACGCTAAAACGCACCGTCTGGAGGTGATCATGTATCATGATACTGAGGGGTTGACAATAGTGGTGAAGGATGAAGGTGTGGGTTTTGATGAAAAAATCCTGAAAAAGCCTAATTTTAAGGCAGAATCGGGAAACGGGTTTTTTAATATGTTTGAAAGAACGGAGTACATCAATGGCAAGCTGGAAATAAGTTCAACCATTGGGGCGGGTACTTCGGTGACGCTCATTGTACCGTTGAAAGAATACTTATAACTCATGAATAAAATAAAGGTGTTATTGGCAGATGACCACGTATTGGTACGCAAAGGGATAATCGCCATGCTGGAGTCTGAACAGGATATAGAAGTAGTTGGCGAGGCCAACAATGGTATGGAAGCGCTTGAAATGGCGCAGAAATACAACCCGGATATTTTGATCATGGATATCAGAATGCCGGAAATGAACGGACTGGATGCTACGGGCAAGCTGCCCCAATATAGCCCGAATACCCGGTCGTTGATACTATCAATGCACGATTCTGATGACTATGTGCTGCAGTCGTTGCAAGTGGGGGCTTACGGATACCTGCTGAAAGACACCGAGAAAACTGAGTTTCTGAAGGCCATCCATCAGGTAATGCAAGGAAACAAATACTACAGCGGCACCGTATCAAATGCCCTGGCCAGCCAACTGTTGGGCAATAGAACCATGAGCACACCCACCGCGCCGGCAAATGACTACGGGCTCACCAAGCGTGAAAAGGAGATACTTTCGCTGGTGATACAAGGCAAGAAAAACCAACACATCGCCGAGGCCCTTGATAAAAGTATTCGCACCATCGAAACGCACCGTTTTAATATCATGAAAAAAATGGGTGTGAACAATGCCATCGATATGGTCAACAAGGCTACTCGTGAAAACCTGGTGTGAGTTCTTTAAAAATACCTCCGTTGTCCTAACTATTCTTACATAAGAAAATTACTTTTTGGTACGCTCACTTCGGTTGAATAATTAGATAATACCATTTTTTAATTTCACTATTCTAAAAATTAGTTGACCATTTTTCTTTTTTTTATTCATGTAAACTGCTGATTTTCAGTTGTTAAATGCGCTTATGTGTGAAAATGAAAAATTTTTTCTATAAAATGATCTTCTCCGGGGTTTACCTTACACTGCTGTTGACGATTAATTAGTATAATTTTTACGATATTTTTTTAAACGATTTCAAGAAATGAGACATTTTACTTTTTTCGTCATGGCCATTTTTTTATCTCTTTCGGCCATAGCACAGGTTAAGGTAGAGCCCAGGGTTTTGGTGTTGTACCCAAGCGAAGTGGTGGCTAGCGACGAGGTCAAGGCAGCGCTATCCGATTATGAAAGAGAAATAGAGGTGACAGAAGAGATGCGAAGATTATACGTGAAGGAGGGACTCGCCGAGAACTGGAAGGTAATCCGGTCGCGGGAATTGGAATTTTTAAGCAAGCAAGATTTTTATGGCCTAATCAGCTACAAAGCCAGCACTAACCTTATCTACAAACTGTATGAGTACGAAGACTACCCTGTGGTGTATCCCGTGAAAGATGTGTGCGCCGGCGACATGGAATCGCTGAAGCAAATCGCTCAAAAACACGATGCGGACTGGGTGGTAAATATTGTAAAACTGGAATTGATGGAAAATGGAGAAAGGGTGGTCAAGGCAAAAGTACAGTTGTACAACATCGTGAGCCACCGGGTATTCTTCAATTCAGACTTTACCGGCAGCGCCAACCATGCACCCTCTGATATGGATTGTGAATTGGGCTCCTGGGAGTGCGCGGGGAACAATATGGTGGCCTCTGCCATGGAAGAAGTTTTCGACCGGCTGGATAAGTATAGAAAATATTGGAAGTAAGCGAATTTTTTCAAATCATTTATCGCTCTTTTTTTCGGAATCGCTCTTCAAAAAGCTGCTAAGTGAATTGGCAGCTTTTTTTGTGTTTATCATGCAATTGATTTTTAGTTCTTATTTTTGCCCGTACAGGCAAATGTGATAAACGACTATGGAAAGAGTTTTAGGGATTAATATCAACAGCGAGTCAAGGATACCCAAATACCAGCAAATCATCGACTCGGTGATTAAAGACATCGAAAACGGGCATTTGAAAGTGGGGCAGAAAATCCCGTCCATCAATGAGATCAGCGAGGAGTACTACCTCTCGCGCGACACCGTAGAGAAGGCTTATAACCAATTGAAAGAGCGGAAAATTATCGTTTCTGCAAAAGGAAAAGGGTACTATGTAGCCCGCACTGACCTCGTTTCTCATCTGAATGTGCTCTTCCTCATGAATAAATTGAGTTCGTATAAAATGAAAATATACAACTCGTTTGTCAATAGCCTGGGCCCTGACGTCCACGTAGACCTTCATATCTATCACTGCGATTCCCGCCTTTTTGTGCAGGCATTAGAAGAAAATGTGGGGGCGTATGACTATTACGTCATTATGCCGCATTTCAAAGACGAACAGCAAAATCACGTGAACGCTACCAGTGCCACACTGAGTGCCCTGCAAAAAGTTCCGAGAGAGAAACTCATCTTTCTTGATAACCTGATGCCTGGTCTGGAGGGAGATTTTTCGGCCATTTACCAGGACTTTAAAATGGATATTTATGAAGCGCTTACTGAGGCGAAAGAGAGACTAAAACACTACGGCAAGTTGATCCTGGTGTACCCACGCAAGCTATTGTATCCCTACCCAATCGAGATCGTACACGGTTTTCGCATGTTTTGCAACGAATACAGCTTTGACTTTGAAGTGCTGGATGAGATTTACCCGGATATGGAACTGCATAGTGGCGATGCCTATATCATCATCGAAGAAGCCGACCTGGTAAGCCTGATAAAGCAAACCCGGGACAAGGGCCTGGTATTGGGGAAAGATATAGGAGTGGTTTCTTATAATGATACACCGCTGAAAGACCTGCTGGGCATCACCGTTATTTCTACAGATTTCAAAGTGATGGGCGAAACAGCTGCCTATATGGTGGAGAAGAGGAAGCGAGACCAGGTAAAGAATATCTTTAGCTTTGTGAACAGAAATTCAATCTGATCTGCCGCATTCGCCGGTACCATATAGTACAGGATGCCGTGGCATGACCTATTTGATATGTTTAGGGTATTCATTCGTTTTTTGAACTACTACTATGCTGGCTAAAAACCCCACTGCTACCCGAAAAATATCAGGAATAGAGCGGCTCAACTCCGTCAACGAATACGAGCGCGAGCCCATACCCCAAAACAAGTTAAAGAGCTGGAAAAGCTTTGTGGGCATGTATGCCGGTGAGCATACAGCCGGCACTGAATTCGTGATTGGGCCGTTGTTTGTGGCGCACGGCGTTTCTGCCGGAGACCTGGTGTGGGGTCTGCTGCTGGGCAATATTCTCGCCGTATTGAGCTGGGCTTTCCTTACTGCGAAGCTTTCTGTGAAAAAGAGAATCACGCTCTACTACCAACTCGAAAAAATAGGGGGTAAAAACTTCACCCTTTTTTATAATCTGATCAACGCCGGATTGTTTTGCTGCCTGGCAGGATCCATGATTGCGGTATCGGCCACGGCAGTAGGCATTCCCTTTGATATGACTATGCCGGCGCTACACGATATTTTCCCCAACAGTGTCGGTTGGGTAGTTACGGTTTTTGTAGTAGGCGCCATCACCACCGTGATCGCGGCCTTCGGTTTTGACCAGGTATCTCGCTTTGCCAATATCGCTGCTCCGTGGATGATCATGGTATTTGTGGCATCGGCTGTTGCGGTGCTTCCCGAGATGGGCATCCACTCGTTCTCAGATTTCTGGCAGGTGGCCAAAGAGAAGATCTGGACGGGAGAGCCCCTGCCGGGTCAAAGCAAGTTTACGTTTTGGCATGTCTTGTTTTTTGCCTGGTTCTGCAATATGGCCATGCACATCGGAATGGCAGATATGTCGCTGTTGCGCTATGCCAAAAAATGGCAATCAGGGTTTTCATCAGCTACGGGTATGTTTTTAGGTCACTACATAGCCTGGCTGGCTTCTGGCATATTGTACGCCCTGTTTTTGATGGAATCGAATAAAAGCGTTGAGTTTGCACCCGGCCCCGTGGCTTACCGGGCAGCAGGACTGGCGGGAGCGCTGTGCGTGATTATTGCGGGGTGGACTACCGCAAACCCGACCTTATACCGCGCCGGACTGGCCGTGCAGGCTATCAATGGCAGATGGAAAACCTGGAAGGTGACCCTGTGGGTAGGACTCGCCACCACTATTGCGGCTTGCTTTCCGGCCTTGGTTATGAATTTGCTTGATTTTGTGGCGCTGTACGGCCTTATTCTAATGCCAGTAGGAGCAGTGATCTATATCGATGTATACCTCTTTCCAAAGATCGGCCTGATAGACGATTATGCCGAAAAGGCAAAGCTTCGATTTAATTGGGTCGTGGCTGCCACATGGGGCGTTACGCTGTTGCTGTGTGTACTGCTGAACAGAGCCTACGGCATAGAAATATTCTTTCTGGGGCTCCCGGGGTGGTTTATGGCAGTGATCGTTTATGTAGTGCTCAGCAAGCTTGGCCAGCAGAAATTGACAATCAGAAATTAGCATTAAAAAATGAAAACGGTATTATTTATTATTTCAATAATAGGATTAATTTTAACCTTGGTTCCGGCGTTTTTGGTTTTTATGGGGAAAACAGACCTCGATACTGCCAAGGGCCTGATGATTGCCGGAACCGTACTGTGGTTTGTTACAGCACCCTTTTGGATGAAGACCAGGACAAACCCGGCAAGTTAACAGGCCTGTCAGTGGATGGATTAGCAATGTATTTTAGATAATTTGTTAAGGTTAATGTTTAAGTTGGATGTTGAAGGGCTTTCAATACGTGAAAGTCCTTCTTCTTTATAGCCGCAACATTTGCGCCCCTATTTATGACGATTTTAGTACCCACGCTCTGTCGGATCACCTCTATCTTTGAATTGATTTTTAATTCGTAATCATGCTTTCTGGAGAATCGAAGAAAAAGGGGAGAATGATGCTCGCCATAGAGGTGGCCTTGTATCTTCTTACAGCACTTTTTGTTACGGCGTTGATCGTCTTTTCACTTTCGTTATAAAACAGCAACATTCTTATTAGTAAAATAAGCCACGCGCCGGAGTGCCCGGCGGTGACTTGTGTGCGTGTTTCCCGTCAAGTTTTGTTTGGATGAGTCTGCGCAGGGGGGAGATGTGGTCAGGCCGGCGACTTGGAGTGTTTAACGACCTGATTGTCTACAGAAGGTAGCGACTTCAGGTAGGTGTAAATGGCCTTCAGGTCGTATTCATCCATTCCGGCGTACATCATCCAGGGCATGATGGTTTGATAGTCTCCTTCGTTGACGTTTTCCGGCGTATAGTGCGAAGGATCGTACTCTTTGAACCTCGAAACAAACTGCTCTTCAGACCAAAGGCCAAGGCCGGTGGCATGCGGGGTGAGGTTTGCCGACCGGAGTATGCTTCCATCAGGGAAGTGAAACTCAAACCCTCCGGCGAATGGCTCGCCTACGATTTTTCCATTTACCAGTTTGGTATGACATTCTCCACATCCTGCCGCAGTAGTAATGTACTCTCCATAAGCCAACAGGTCCGACTTGTCAGGCATAGGCGCGAGGTCGGCTTTTTCGGGCATGGTATTGAGGATAATGCTTATCGGAAAGTCAGCCTTTGATGCCGGATGGTCTGTGGTCACTGGCTCAAGAGTTCGAAGGTAGGCTATCACTGATTTGATGTCTTCGGGGTCTAACTTACTGTAGCTTTTATACGGCATCACCGGGAATATCGGTTTGCCATTTTTTCGAACCCCGGTAGTGAGGAGCCGAAAGATCTCGCCGTCGGTCCAGTCGCCGATGCCTGCGGGAGTAATATTGGGCGAAATGAACACTCCGGGAAAGTTCATTGAATGGTCAAATCGCTCCCCTCCGGCACCTTCTGTTCCGGGTGTAGGCGGACCGGAAAACAGTGTGAAGTCGCGCTGGGCGTGGCAGTCCATGCACAGCATCACATGGTTAGCCATGTACTTTCCCCGCTCCACTCTTTCGGGTGTGATTTCTACCGTAATATCCGGTGCGGAGCCCACATTAGGCAGCATGGTACTGATGTACAGAATTAAGAGCCCGGTGGCCACAACGACAGCTCCGAGTACATAGGCAGTAATTCGAATAATTTTTTTCATAAGCGTATTTAGGTTAGGTTATTTTGCAGGGTTATATGAGATACACTAAAAACTTCTGTTCAATTGCGAACGGGTGTATGAAAAAGCCGGCGTTACCCTTTTCGGAATCACTGATGTCCCCGGCAAGCGCCGGTGTAGCGCCGGCTATTCACCTTAATCTAAAACATGGGTAAAAATCGCCAAAACGCGTGGATTAGAAATACCACTTTTGGGTGATTTTAGCCACTTAAAAGCATCCTGATTTTGTACAGGGCCTCTGTTCGGTTTCGGACGTCGAGCTTTTCAAAAATATGTTTCAAATGTGTTTTTACAGTGTTTTCACTGATGTACATTTTTTGCGCTATCTGCTTGTTGGTATATCCTTCTTCCAGCTTTCTCAACAAATCTATTTCCCTGGTGCTTAGCGGGGTAGGTAGCGTCTTGTTCATGGATTCCAGGGTTTTTGCGGGCAATGCCATCGTATCGGACTTTCTGAAGTTGTTCATGGCTATTTCCACGGCTACCTGGATGTCCATGCTCATGAACGGTTTGAGTATATAAGCGCTGGGGTAGGTGTCTTTCGCTCTCGAAAGTGTATCGGCGTCCGCATGGCTCGTCAGGTAGAGGAAGGGGATACAGCAGTGGGTTAAAATCCACTTCCCCAGTTCTATTCCGTCGGAGTCGTTGCCCAGGTTGACATCGAGGATCGCGAGGTCGGCCTGGTGACGACTCAGAAAGTTTTTGGCGTCATTGCTCCTGCTAAAAACGCCCACTACAGTGTGTCCAAATTCCTCAAGACAACCTTTTATGTCCTGGGCAATGATGGGTTCGTCTTCCACTACTACAATCCGATAGTAACTATTCATTGGCATACAATTTATAGTTTGACAAGACATAGGAAACCGCGGTGCCTCCTGAGCGTTGGCTCTGTATTGCCATCTCTGCTCCCAACTTTTCTTTGAAGGTTTCCAGCAGTTTGTATCCAAATGTCCCCTCATTTTGATCTGGAAGCATGCCCTTGCCGTTGTCGCTTACTTTCAAGACAAGTTTCTCGTTGCAAGTCTGAAGAGAAATCCTGATAGTACCCGTTTCATTGTCCGGGAAGGCGTGCTTGAGCGCGTTGGTTACAAGTTCATTTATGATAAGTCCGATCGGAATGGCGGTGTCTACATCGAGGTATATTTTATCTACCTCGGTATCTATGCTGATGTTCGCTTGAGAAGAGCTGTGGGCTTTGGCAAGCTGAGCAGCGAGTGTAGCCACGTAGGCGCTGATGTCAATGCTTCGGAACTCATCCTTGCGGTAGAGAAACTGGTGGATAAGCCCCATAGACTGAACCCGGGTATGACTGTCCTTTATTACCTGGCGGGCTTTTGTATCCGATATTTCGCGGCTTTGAATGCTCAGCAGGCTGCTTACCATTTGCAGGTTGTTTTTCACGCGGTGGTGTATCTCTTTTATCAGGTTCTTGTTGTCTTCAAGTGCTTTTCCTATCGTGGCGTTGGCACCGGCCAGCTTTCGCCGCATTTTTCGTTGATTCACGGCGTAGATCACCGCTGCGACCAATAGCAGCAGCGAGAACAAGATGCCCACTACGAGAAAATTTCTTCGCGCGGCCTGGCGCTCAATTTCCAGTTCCTGCATGGATATTTTGTTTTCCTTTTCGCGGGTTTCGTACCGGGTTTGCATCTCTTCCATGGCCCATTGCTTTTGCTCGCTGGCAAGGCTGTCAGTGAGTTGGGCGTATTGCTTCCAGTGTAGCGACGATTGAGCAAAATTACCTGTCGCTTCATATCCATTGGCCAGTTCCAGCTCAATATTTTTAAGCAACTCCAGTCTTCCACTAGCTTTTAGGATTTCGTACCCGCTGTTCATCAGGGAAATGCCTTCGCTGAGTTCTCCCTCTTTTACTTTCAAAGCCCCCAGGTATACCATTCCCGTGAGGTATTCCAAATCGGTATTGTGGGGCAGTGCATCAAGTGCTGAGGCAATTTTCTCATAGGCTTCTGTGGTTTTTCCCAGATTTACCAGTGCCACCCCAAGACCTATTTGCGAGTAGTAGCGCTCGGTATTTTCACCTATTTCTGTATATAATTGAATAGCGCGATCAAAGTGGAAGAGGCTTTGTTTCTCGTTTGGCAGGAATGAGTAGCAATAGCCAAGGTTGTGGTGCGTGGTAGCTAACCCCAGGGTATCGGCAAGTGCTCTTTTCAATTGAAGTGAGCGTTCATATATTTCTATCGCCTTGTTGTAGTTTCGTCTTATCCGGTAAATAATGGCGAGGTTGTTCAGCGTCCTTGCTTTTCCGTCGTGGTACCGAATGGAATCAAAGACGCGAAGTGAATGGTCATAGTATTGAATAGCCTTTACGAATTCTCCCTGGAAATAGTACGACACACCGATGGAGCTGATGAGGTTGCCCATGGCTACGCCGTCGTCAAAGGCACGGGCCGTTTCGACCGCTTTATGCAAATACCATTGGGAGGAATCAAAGCGATTGTTGTGCTCATGAGCCAGCGCTATTTGATTGAGATTCCAGATTTGTCCGGGGCCAAAATCAAGGCTGCGGGCGAGTTTATACCCCTTGCGACTGTAGTGCAGCGCCGAATCGGGAAGGTGGCTTTCGAGTAGGTAGTAGGAGATGTCCCTGTATAGCCAGGTTTTCGAGGTGTCGTCGGGGTGACCAGGAAGGATATTTATGAGGCTGTCCGTTTGCGCAGATGCACACGTACAGGTAAAAATCATTAACCAAGCATAAAAAATCCGTCTGCTCATATTGCTCCAGCTAAAAAAAAGAGACAACAAATTAAAAAATAAAAATGGAAACCCTTAAAAAATTATACCAAAGCCACGGTTAAGCTTCGGGATCCGTGCGCGCCGATGACGAGGGACTGTTCGATATCAGCGGTTTTCGAAGGGCCGGCAATGAAGACGCCGTAGCCGGTTTCGTTGATTTTTATTCTTTTATAGGCTTCGTGCATATTTGCCACAATTGCTTTTTTTTCGAGTACGAGGACAAGATGTTGCGTGATAAAGGGAAGCGCTCGTAGCGTTAAACTAATCTCTGATAGCCAGATAGCTGCATTTTCCGCAACACCCAGTTCTCCCTTGATAATGGCCAGGTCAAGGTCTTTTAGTTCATGAGGGTCGTCAATCGTTGATATATCCACATTTCCTTCGATGCCATCTACTAACGAAACGATTTGCCTGGTTGAGGGAAACTGATTCTCTACGAAAGAGTTGATCTCCTCCATTTTTTCAACACGAAATGACGTTCCGCTATTGGCCTTCAAAGCTGTTTCAAACCCCTCTACAAGGTTTTTAGTTGTGATGGTAAAATCAGGAATTGAAGGCAGCTCGGTCCTTTGAGGCTTGTTCTTCCTTATATTACTTAAAATCTCTTCTCTGCTAAGCATCCTAAATTCTAAACTATGTAAACTTTCAAATCTTCTTTCTTTTCACATACCAATCCCTGAAACTTTCCCTTGGCGGGCTGGGTAGTTCCCTGGCTTTTCCCCAGGGGTTTAGCGAATGATATACCATGAACCGCGGAGAGAGTTTCAGAAATACCCTCGCCGATTTTCCCAGAAAGCGGTACAGCGTGGGCCGTTCAAAAATCGCCCCGGCCAATTTCATGCTTATCTTTTTGCTCCAGGGTAAGTGCCCTTTTCGGGCTATTTCCTGCCGCCACTTGTAGAGTTGATCGTGCAAGTCTATTTTCACCGGGCACACATCCGTGCAGGAGCCACACAACGTGGAAGCAAAGGGTAATGAAGAGTACTTGTTCGCATCCCTTCCCGGTGAAAGCACCGAACCTATCGGGCCCGGAATGGTGTAGCCGTAGCTGTAGCCGCCGCTGCGGCGGTACACGGGGCAGGTATTCATACAGGCTCCACAGCGAATGCATTTTAATGAATTTTTAAAGTCCTTTCTGCCCAACTGCTCCGCGCGCCCATTGTCCACCATCACGATGTATAGCTTGCCCCCTTGTTTGGGCTTGTGGAAATGCGAGGTGTAGTTCGTGATGCTTTGGCCAGTAGCGCTTCGGGCCAGGAGACGAAGGAAAACTCCCAGATGATTTGCTTTGGGAATTAGTTTTTCTATGCCCATGCAGGCAATCTGGATAGGGGCGAGGTTCACCCCCATATCGGCATTGCCTTCATTTGTACAAACGACAAAGCCCCCTGTTTCTGCGATCGCAAAATTCACCCCTGTAATGGCAGCTTCGGCGTTAAGAAACTTTTCTCTTAAATGCTGCCGTGCCACTTCGGTGAGGTATTGCGGATCTTCGGCTCCTTCTTCCGTGCCGAGGTGTTCGTGAAACAGCTTTCCAATTTCTGATTTGTTCAGGTGAATTGCCGGCGTAACAATGTGGCTGGGCGGCTGCCTGGCAAACTGGATGATCCGCTCGCCCAGGTCGGTATCTACTACGTCGTAGCCTATGTTTTCAAGGTATTGATTTAAATGGCATTCTTCCGTGAGGATGGACTTGCTCTTGACGAGGTTGTTGATGGTGTGCTTTTTCAGGATTTCGCCCACAATTTTATTGTGTTCGTCGCCGTCTTTGGCCCAAAATACCTCCGCGCCGTTGGCTATCGCATTTTCTTCAAATTCCAATAAATATTCATCGAGATGAGACAGCACATTGTCTTTTATTTGTGATGCCAGCTCCCTGAGCTGTTCCCATTCAGGAATGCTACCCGCAGCTATGTCGCGCTTCGAGCGGGCTTTCCACAATATCTCATCGTGCCACTTCGTCTTCGGAAGGT
>CAYUJK010000029.1:0-17371 GCA_964444895.1 uncultured Roseivirgaceae bacterium | reverse complement strand
TCATCACCGGCAGTCCGGGCAACATACTCACCGTCAAGTTTGTGGCACACGAGGGCTCCATGGCCGGTGGGGTATATCATGTGAGGTTGATGAAGTGATATATTCGGGGAGGCAATCTCCCTCGCCTCCCTTTTTAGAAATTTCTCAATAGAAAGGGTATTTAGAACAGAATATGTCAATGCAGACTTATTTTCATTAGTCAGAATACAATTTTTTAAATTTCACACCTGTTGCGTGGTGGAATCAAGGCGACTTGCTGCACTTATGAGCAATAAGAGCCACCATGCACTACAGCCACTACGACATCGAAGATTTTGCAAGTGACCCTGCATTTCGCCAGTGGGTACTAACACCGAATCCCGACCTGATTTTTTTCTGGGAAACGTGGCTTGCTGATCATTCACACAAGAGAACGGTCATCGAAGCCGCCCGGATGCTGGTAGTGACGTGCCATTTTATGGAAACTGACTTTTCAGCCGTTGAGCGTGAGAATCTTTTGTTGAAAATTGAGCAGAAAATAAGGGAAGCTGCCCCTTCCGATGAAGGTTTACCAAAAACCTTTAAGCATTACGAAACCCAGTACTTTCAAACGGACAGAAGAGCAGGCATTACCACCCGAAAATGGCAGGTAAAGGTTGCTGCTGTGATGATCGGCATTCTGGCGCTTTCCGGTATTGTGATCCCGCTCACACAGGAAAAGACCTCGGCGCCAGGCCGCAGGGTACAACACTTCGAAAAAAACAATGCCCCCGGCACATACTCGCTGCTGCTGCCCGATGGATCGGTAGCCATACTGAATGCACATAGCACCCTCCTCTATCCTGCGGAGTTTGACGGGAATATCCGGGAGGTCAGGCTTTCCGGAGAGGCCTTCTTTGAGATAGTTAAAAACCCCGAAAAGCCTTTTGTTGTTCGCACGTCTGACATTACCACACGCGCATTGGGCACTTCATTCAATGTGAGCGCCTATCCTCAATCTACCGGAACTACCGTATGCCTGGTATCTGGCAAGGTAGAGGTAGAAAGCCATGAAACGCGATCAACGCCGGTGATGTTAGCACCTGGAGAGGCCGCTCAATATGACAAATCAAGCGGCAAGATAGTCAAGCGCGCATTCAGCTACCTGGAAGAAGTGGCTTGGAAAGATGGCACACTGAGTTTTAAAAACACCCCTCTGCGTGAGGTTTTTGATCAATTGGAACTACGGTACGGCGTGAAAATCCACTGCAAAGAAATCCCCAAAAAGGCAAAGTCTATTTCAGGAGGTTTCACGGGAGTACCTCTGAACCAGGTACTTGAGAGCATTGGATTCGCCGTTAATTTCGATTTCGAAATCAAAGGACAAGATGTGTATGTAAAATTTAAATGACTGACAATACTATGCTGTAAAGTGACCAACAAAAAAACGGCAGTCGCCAATAGTTGATTACCGCCGAAAATCGAATGCTAGCCTACCTACCGGAAATCATATTGACAGATACGGAGACCCGGTATGTACACAGCACCCCTATTTATTATTAACAAAATCGATTCAAAAATATGAAAAAAAAATCTTTACAATATGTAATCATGTTAACCAGGTATTCTGCCTACGGATTTTTGCTTCATCTTTTGCTGCTGACTTCATTGTCGGCAATGGAAGGTAACGCACAAAAACGTAGCATTAAGGAGGTTAACGCGGATGTTCGCTTCAAAAATGTAGCGGTAGAAAAAGTACTTCAGTCGATCGAACAGCAGACTGAATTTGTATTTGTATACACTCCTGAAGATCTGCGGGAGTCTGGCAAAATCACCCTGAACATGACTAACAGTCCGGTGTCTGATATTCTCACAGAAATATCACGACAATCAGAGCTGCAGTTTAAGCAGGTGAACGAAAGCATCAGTGTGAAAAGGATGGAAAAAACACGTCTTGCGGAACGCAATTCCCGGGAACACTGGCAAGCTCAAACCATCACAGGCAAAGTAACGTCTGACGAAAGTCCCGACGGGCTGCCCGGAGTAAACGTGATCATCAAGGGTACCACGCAGGGCACAGTAACAGATGTTAATGGCGACTACGCAATCGATATCGCTGATCCTGAGACCATTCTTGTGTTTACTTCAGTGGGTTATGTAGCAGAAGAAATCCCCGTAGGAAACCGGTCAAGAATTGATGTGCTCATGATTCCTGATATCACCGCCCTGGAAGAAATCGTGGTGGTAGGTTATGGCTCTATGGAGCGGGCAAACGTTACCGGTTCTATCGTAACTGTCAACGTAGAAGAAGTTCAGAAAACACCTATTCCCAACGCTGTGGAAGCCTTGCGCGGCAGGGTTCCCGGCTTGCAGGTAACACGTGGAAGCGGGCAGCCCGGCTCTGACGTAACCTTCAGAATTCGCGGCACAAATTCTCTGGGTGGCGCCAACCAGTCGAACAATCCTACTGACCGGGCGCGGGCGCTCAACGATGCCAACCAGCCTATCCTCGTGATAGATGGCGTGCCCGTACCAGGCAGCAACCTGGCAGAGATCAATCCAGACGACATCGAGTCGATGAACATCCTCAAAGATGCCGCGGCTTCTGCCATTTACGGTTCCAGTGGTGCAAACGGAGCCATCCTGATCACGACAAAACGAGGCAAAAAAGGAGCTGCACAGTTTTCTGCGGAAGCCTCCACTGGTTTTGTAAACCTGGCCAACCGCCTGGACATGATGGATGGTGAGGAGTATGTCAGGTATTTGCTTGACTCGCGCATTGCCGTAGGTGAAACCAACCCTACGGTAACGTCGGTGCTGGATCCGATAGAACTAAACAATTACCTGAACGGCAACTTTGCCGACTGGCAAGACCTGATGATCCAAACCGGACGCCAGCACAATATAAGCCTCGGCGCCAGCGGCGGGGGTGACAATTTCAGCTTTTACGTCAATGGTGACGCTTACCTGGAAGAAGGTGTGATCACGCACTCAGACTACAAGCGCTATTCGCTCAGGGTGAATACCGACTACAAACCCACTCGCTGGCTACAGATTGGTGCTCGCATTAACCTGGTGCGAAGCGATGCCGACGAAACCAGTAATGTGATCAGTGATTTCAATGTTGACGGAGCATTTGCACCCTACATTCCGCTGAGCACCAATACGCCACTCGGCAATGTGTATGACGAAAACGGAAATTTGTCTAAGACCATCAATACTGACCAGTTCCAGGTGAACCCCTTACACCGGTACAACGAGTCGGTCGCCGACCGCTTCGTAAACCGCGTATATGTAAACCCATACATGAACGTAGAGATCGGGCATGGATTCACGTATACCTTGAATACTTTCGTGGAAAGCAGAGATGTATTCTACGGAAGGTTTCAATCGTCGAACTATGCTGATGTGCCCAGTGAAGCACAAATTCAGGAAACCACCAACAAGAACTACCTGCTGGACAACATCCTGACCTATAACAAGGACTTTGGCAGGCACGGTATCAACGCCACACTTGTTTATGGGATGCAAAAATTCGAGTACGAACAATTAAACACCGTGGCCCAATATATTCCCACCGATTTGCTGGGCTATAACGCCATCGGACACGCCCTGGACAACCGGAGCCGCATCGATTGGAATACCGATGAAAATGGAAGAATGTATCAGGTAGGCCGCATCGGGTACAACTACGATGGCAGGTATGCCCTTACCGTGAGCTTGCGAAGAGATGCTTCTTCGAAATTTGGTCCTAACTACCGGCACGGATATTTTCCATCAGCCTCACTTGCATGGAATGCAGACCGGGAAGCTTTTGTCAAAAATATTGACTTCCTAAGTCAGCTGAAAATGAGGTTGAGCTACGGCGTTTTGGGGAACGACAACATAGGCACTTACCTGTATCGCGCTGCTGCATCTAACATTCAGATCCTCCTTGGAGTAGATGAAGATGGCAACGAAGTTACTTTTAACGGCTACGGCGTAGGCAACAATGCTTCAAACCCCAACTTGCGCTGGGAAGAAAGTCAGCAATCCAACATCGGTATAGATTTCGGTTTTCTCAACAACCGCATTACAGGTAGCGTAGATCTCTGGCAAACCAACACCAAAGACCTCCTGCTGTACGAGTCAATCATTTCGGTTAATGGAGGCTACCGCGAGTACCCCTCAAATATTGGCGAAACGCGGAACCGGGGGATTGACGTAGGTCTTAGTGGATGGGCAATACAACGACCGGATTTTTCCTGGAATGTAATCGCAAACTGGTCGGTTGACAGAAACGAAATCGTGCAGCTTAGCAGGGCCGATACCGATGAAGAAGGAAACCCCGTGGACAATCCTGCAAACGGCTGGTTTATTGGTCAGGACATCCGCGTGATCTACGACTACAAGTACACGGGCGTTTGGCAATTGGGTGAAGAATCTGCCGCCGCAGAGTTTGGCGCCGTGCCCGGCGATCCGAAAATTGCCGATGTGGACGGCAATGGCGTGATCGACAGCGACGACCGTACGTTCCTTGGAAGCCCTACACCCCGGTGGTACGGAGGACTCACTAATATATTCAACTACAAAGGCTTCGAATTGTCATTCCTCATAGAGGCTGTTCAGGGCGTTACGCAGGTGAACACCTACATCGGTGGCTTCACTGGCAGGGGCAACCAGGTGAATATCAATTACTGGACTCCCGACAACCCGAGCAACGAGTTTCCACGTGTAGGAAACGGAAATGCCATGGCAGGTGGGCTTTTTGCCAACGCCATCAAAGTGCAGGACGCCTCTTTCGTAGCATTGCGAAACATTTCGATAGGCTACCATCTCCCCAGCAAGATTGTTCAAAAAATACCTTTCACAGGTGTTAACATCTATGTACGGGGAAATAACCTGAAGTACTGGACAGACTACACCCTGGCATTCTCGCCAGAATCCGGGCCGGGATCGTACCCCATCACCAGAACATGGATATTCGGCACAAGACTTACATTTTAATTAACTGAAGAAAGTTATGAAAGTATATAGATATTACTCTTACATCGTACTGATGGCCTTCACGCTGTTGCTGTCCACCAGTTGCGACGAGATATTTCTCGACCTCGAAGCGCGGGATGAACTGCCCGCTTCCAAAGCACTCAATAACATAGAAGGCCTGGAAGCAACCATGCTCCAGGTGTTGCAAGGATTGTCTAACGTACACATGAGTTCGGCCATTACCCTGTATAAGCAAGCCGGCACTGACATTATCAAGGCCGGCACTAACCTGGTAGACGAAGCCGCCGGAGGTATGCGCGGCATTCAATTTTACGATGCCGGGCTCTCTGCGGCGAGTCCCGAACTGGCCGGATTGTGGGACACCTACTACCTGGCCATGAACCGCTGCCTGCGCGTAATTGAAGGCGCAGGTGTGATTGAGCCGAGAACGCCGGCAGAAGAACAAACCATTCTACGCTTCAAAGGCGAGGCGCACGTGATGCTCTCATACATCTACCTGGAGCTGGTGCGACGCTGGGACAATGTACCGCTTTCCACTTTGCTTGCTGAAGGAGAAGAGCCTTCTTTGGATGCTCCTTTGGCGCCCAAATCAGTGGTGTACGACACCATCATTTCCAATTTGGTAAAAGCCATTGAATTGCTGCCCATCCGCCAGAATACGCCCGGTGTGGCGGCGCCATCCAAAGGTATGGCCTACCTGCTACTGGCCGAAGCTAACATGGACCTGGGCAACTGGGCCGAAGCGGCTGAAGCAGCCGAAGAACTGATCGCCGACCCATCTTACCAGCTTCAGCCGCTGGACGGCATCTTTGGCCTGGAGGGTGGAAAAACGGGTGAAGAGAACAACAACGAAATCATCTTCTCCTTTACTTGGGATCCCAGCAACCGCGGCAGAGCGCACATGTATGCACAGATGTTCGTGCCGCTGTACGACAGGATCAATGGCGTGGCCAGAACCATGAATACAGGAGGAAGACCCTGGGGTCGGTTCGTACCCAACGACTACTACTGGAGCCTTTGGGAGGAAGGCGATGGCCGGTTGCAAGCCTGGCACAAGATGCATTGGGTATTTGATGACGAAGCAAACCTGCCAGCAGGAAAAAACCTGGGAGATATTGTAACCGAACAGGATGTCATCGATCAGTTTGGCGAAAGCTCAATTCAGCTGCGCTATATAGAGCCTACTACTACCAAAAACTGGGAGGATGCCACCTACGAGCGAACGGTAGATGAGGCCGGAGGATGGCGGAACGTGATTGTATACCGCTACGCTCATGCCTTTGTAGTAGGCACCGAAGCGCATTGGAGAAATGGAAACGAGCCGAGAGCCCTTGAGTTGATCAACACCCTACGGGAGCGGGCCTTTGGCGACAGCGACCACAATATCACAAGCCTCAGCGAAGAGGTCATCCTCGAAGAGCAGGCACGTGAACTTGGATTTGAAGGACATCGCTGGGCCATGCTAAAGCGCATGGGCATCCTGGTAGACAGAGTGAAAGCGCATAATGCCGATGCCGCCGGAAACATCCAGGACAAGCATGTTCGGCTGCCTATACCGCAGACTTTCATTGACCTTGCGCGGGTACAGCAAAATACAGGTTATTAATTTTTAAGATTTAATAGTTATGAAAAAATACATAAGCAGACTAACCATGCTGATCTTTTTTGCAGCAATGCTTTTTATGACAGCATGCGAAGAAGACGAAGGGGGAAATCAGCCCAATGTCGAGATCACAAACATGAGTGCTACCTCCGCCTATCATCTCGCTGAAGTAACGGTTCAGGGCACCAACCTGAATGCAGTACAATTCATATTTGTAGGCACCCGGCAGGCAACATTTGAACTCAACGACGGTAATTCACTGACCTTCGTAGTGCCTGAATCAGCCACACCCGGTGAAAACACGGTAACTCTGGCCATGCCAGGCACCTATCGTGTTAAAACGGAGCTAGAAGTAATGATCCGGCCCATACCCCTGATCTCTGACTTTGACCCTTACGTAGGGATAGGCAATGACCTGACGATAAAAGGCACAGGAATGGACCACAACATCTCGGTAACCTTCGACGGTACACCAGCCACTGTGGTTTCCAGCAATGGGACGGAGTTAGTGGTAACAGTACCAGCAGGCATCTCCGACAGCGACCCTGTGGAAATCGAAGTCACAAACGATTTTGGCTCTACCACCAATACTGGCGTGTTCATTGCGCGACAAGGGCAAGTATTAGACGCACAAATGAGCCAGGGCGAAGGTGATGAATTTACCGCATGGGAAAAATTGAATGGAGTAGATGGCATGACCGAAGTAACCGGAGAAGCCGCCTACGCCGGGGGAAGATCCATGCGAATCGCTGGTCCTGCCGGTAATCCCTGGGACAAGCAGTTGGCCAGTACACCTACCCAATTGACTTTTGGTGAAACGTACACCGCTATCGTGTGGGCGAGAGCCGAAGCAGCCGGAGCAATTATGCGGGTTTCTGTATCGCAATGGGATGGCAGCGGCGCCGACTACTTCTACGGGGCCGATGTCGAGCTATCTACAGTTTGGGAGCCGTACACCTGGACGTTCGAAGTTACTAACGATCTCCCCGAACACAAACTTGTGCTTGACATGGGGCATACAGACGTGCCATTCTTAGTGGACAATGTCTCCATTCTGCCGGGAGAACTCGGCGTATCTACCGGACCCGTTCAACTCCTGGCCAACAGTAGTTTCGAAGACGGATTGAATGGCTGGGAGATACTCAACGGAGGAGAAGACGTAGAAATCACTTCAGATGATGCTCATACCGGATCTAATTCACTGAAAGTAACTCCGGCGGGTGGAAACCCATGGGACAGGCAATTTGCCGCCGACGGGGTACCGCTGACATTTGAAGGCAACTACGAGATTAAACTGTGGGCTAAAGCTGCCGGACCCGATGGTGTCATGAGAGTAACTGTGTCGCAATGGGATGGCAACGGCGCAGACTATTTCTATGGAGACGATATTACTGTTACAGAAGAATGGGCAGAGTATTCCTGGACCTTTCAGGTTACCAACGACTTGGAAACCCATAGAGTGGTGCTCGACATGGGAGCCGGAACACAAATACTGTTCATTGATGATGTAACGCTAACGGAAGTGGAGTGAGGGCTATAGCCTGATAAAAAAACACTGTAGGTAACGGAAAGAAGTAGAAATATCAATCTTTCGGGAAAGCTATTCTACTTCTTTTAGTACATGTTTCATTTAGTATTAGTAAGAACCGCCGGCCTGTTTTGGTTGGCGGTTTTGCTTCTTTTGAGAAGATTAAATCCAAACAGTCGCCAACTAACCCAAATGCCAAAGTAATTTTACACAACTTTACATAACCTCCAAAAAGTGGTTTGCCTACTTTTGGATATCAGAATTTAAAATTTACCGATTATGATCAGAAAAATCAAGTTACTCATTACCAGATACTTCCTATTTGTCATTTTCACTACGCTTGCACTTTCTTGCGGCAAGGAATCAGAGACACCCGAGCCAAAAAAGCCGGTCGTCGTTACCAAAGACCTTACGATAGACCCAGCTACCACCTACCAAACTATCGCGGGGTTTGGAGGAGCAAGCTGGATGTGGGGCACCCAAAACACTCCCACCACAGCAGATATGCAAAAGGCCTTCGGGATGGACGAAGGCGAGTTGGGCTTCAGCATATTCCGAATTCGATTGGCTTCCAACCCCAACGACTGGCCCGCATTTGTCGAAGCCTCTCAAGAAGCACTGAAGTATGGCGCTAAAATACTGGCCTCGCCCTGGTCACCACCGGCGGCGCTGAAAAGTAATGGCAGCGATGTGGGCGGGCATCTTCCGGAAGAAAACTACCTGGCCTTTGTAGATCATATCAATGAGTTTGTGGAATACATGGCCGCCAATGATGTGGAGATATACGCCATCTCTATTCAAAACGAGCCGGATATCCAAGTTTCCTACGAGTCATGCGATTGGACGGCGCCAGCCATGCGCGACTTTATTAAGGAATATGGGCACCTGATCGAAGGAACAAAAATAGCTGCGCCGGAATCCTTCAACTTTAACCAGTCCTATACCAATACACTACTGAACGACGATGAAGCTGCGGAGCAAATCGACATTGTGGCCGGCCATATTTATGGCAGCGGACTGGGGCGTTTTCCACTTGCGGAAGAAAAGGGCAAGGAAATTTGGATGACAGAGTACCTCATGAACCAGGGAGCTACCAGCCAATGGAGTGAAATCCCAGACGCTGTAATTTGGGAAGAAACCATCGATATGCTGGAGAACATACATGATTATATGACGAACAACTGGAACGCCTATATCTGGTGGTACCTGAAGCGCTATTATTCCTTCCTAGGCGATGGCACCCAAGGAACCACATCAGGTGAAATCCTTAAGCGAGGCTACGCATTTTCACATTTCTCTCGCTTCATCCGTCCCGGCTATGTACGCATTGGGGTAGAGCTGGAGAATCCGGACATCATGGTGTCAGCGTACCAGGGAAATGGAAAAACAGTAGTGGTAATGATCAACCCCACTGAAAATCCTGTGGGAAATGTAAGTCTTGCCATTGACGGAGTAGTTCCCCAAGCCGCCACAGTGTACTCCACTACGCTGCTTATGGACCGCCGTGCTACGGAGATTGAAGTAGAAGATGGCTTGCTACTGACAAACATCTTAGCCAAAAGCGTGACAACTGTAGTGATTGAGGAGTAAAGCGGTTTTCTCCATGTCATTCCCTTTGCAAAAAGATCGACACCTATTCACAAAAAGCGGGCAAAACAACCCTGTCATCGGCTGGTTTAAGAACAGCATGTAGGGATTGTTTTGTCACGCCATTTTGCAATTCAGCAGGTATTAGGGGTTTGGCTGTCCTCTACCTGCTTTTCGGCGCCTGATGCTGCTCCATCCCAACAGGTATTATTTGCTGCAAAACTTGATAAATGTAATGAACACCTTTATATTAGATTATCCGTTGGCTCTTGCATGCCTCCATGCACGCAGTTTGTACTAACAATTTTTTATATGCATGTCGCTATTTGTAGAAAATAAAATAATTGACTACGCCAATCAAAATGACGGCAAACTATGGAGTGAGCTGAAGAGTGGCAATAAAGCCGCATTTATTGCCATTTATAATCAGTATATAGGCGATCTAATTCGCTACGGATGCCAACTGGTAAATGACAAAACGCTCGTTGAAGATACCGTGCAAGACCTCTTTGTGTCGCTCTGGGAAAAAAAGAACAACCAGGCAGATGTACACAATATTAAGTTCTACTTGCTATCGTCCACCCGAAGAATGCTATTGCGGAAGGTAAAAAAGGAGAGACTTTTTATCACTGCTCCTACTCATACCCACCGCATGTTTGAAATTGTTCCTTCTGCCCTGGACGAGAAGATTAGAAAATCAGAAGAGAAAGAACTGCTCAACAAGATCAGGCAGGTCGTTGAAAGCCTTACCGATCGGCAACGGGAAATAATCTACCTGAAATTTTATCAGAATCTCTCGTATAAGCAGATCGCTGAAATGCTGAACCTGGACCAGAAATATACGTACAACCTGGCCGCACGAGCATTTTCAAGTTTTAAAGAAAAATTTAAGGCCTTGATCATCTCTTTGCTGTTATTTTTATCAATTTGACATTTACCTATGTAGGGCATTACTCACTACCATCCGCTCACTATTGCCAGGTTATCAGTAAAACAAACGTATTATTAACAATTCATCAAAGGTAAATTTATATTATTGCATAAATTGAAATCCTTCAAATTTGACTGTTTTTGATAGTGGAAAAACAGCCGAATGATGCACTTGTGATTTAGAACTGTTACCATGAGCTATCGCCATTACGATATTGAAGACTTCGCCAGTGATCCCAAGTTTCGCGAATGGGTGCTGTCCCCCGGCCCGTCCATTAATTTCTTTTGGGAGAAGTGGCTGCTGAGCCATCCTGAGCAGAAAGAAACCATTGAAAAAGCCCGGTTGTTGGTAAAAACCTATCGCTTTGACGAGGCCGGATATTCTGAGGGCGAAAAACATAGCTTGCTTGCAAAGATAAACCAAGCGATAGAAGCAAATACGCCGCCAGAACAAAGTAAGGTTCGTACATTGAACATTGATCATCAAAAAATACCCGCGCCCAGCCATACAAAACGAAGCAGAATGAGGCAATTGGCCGTGGCTGCTGTATTGGCAGGGGTAGTCGCAGCGGCAGCTTTTTTTATACAATATGACGTAAATAAAGATGGCATTTCCGACGAAAATGAGGTCGTTTACATCGAAAAGGAAAGTCCAATAGGTCGCAGAACTCTGACATTGCCCGACGGCTCTGTGGTGGTCCTCAATGCCAAAACGACGATCTCCTTCCCTTCGGCATTTGCCGGTCATATCCGTGAAGTAAGGCTCTCTGGTGAAGCCTTCTTCGAAGTGGTTGAAGATTCCATCCGGCCCTTTTTGGTCATCACAGACGACATTTCTACCCAGGTGCTGGGTACTTCCTTTAGTGTAAATGCTTATCCCCATGCTTCAAAGGCCTCGGTGTGCCTGGTATCGGGCAAGGTACTGGTGAGGAAAAACGAAACGGAAGAGTTGGTCTTGGCGCCAGGCGAAGCAGCCCGCCTGGACAGAAATACTGGCGAAATGGTAAAAAAACATTTCGATTACATGCAGGAAATCACCTGGAAGGATGGGACTTTGTATTTCAAGGAAACGCCAATGGAAGAGGTGCTCGAAAAGCTGGAGCAGTGGTACGGAGTGACGTTTCTCTATGATCAAATCCCTAAAAAAGTGAAACCGATATCGGGTGGCTTTACAAACGAATATCTAAGTAACGTGTTGCAAAGTCTTAGCTATACCATTGGATTCGACTACGAGATCAACGGTAAAGAAGTGACTTTATGGTTTAGACAGAAATGAACCAGAGTAGCTAAAAGGAGCGCGCTCCGGATGACCAAAACGAGGAAACTGGCAACACTGATGCTTAGAACACCATTTTTAATATTCTGAAAAGACTAGTAAACAAATACTTTTTTTAAGTTTTTGACTATGCTAAACAAGTACTCGGCCTGTGGACTACTATTTCAACTCTCACTAGCGGCATTTCTGGCGCCGGGAGAAGGGAATGCGCAGGTTCGTAGCATAAAGGATGTTAAAGTAGATATCCTTCTTACCAACGGACACATAGAAAAGGCCTTTCAGATCATTGAAAAACAAACACCCTTCGTGTTTGTATACACGCCTGATGACTTGAAGCACCTCAACAACATAAGCCTGGCAATGGATGGCCAACGCGTATCAGATGTACTGCTCGAAATATCGAAACAATCGGGGCTGCAATTCAAGCAGGTAAATGAAAACATTAGCGTAAAAGTACCCGAATCTGATGGACTGCCCCCCTATGCTACTCCCGGGCAGGGTCAAAGCAAGCGAACGATCACGGGAAAAGTCATTTCCGAAGAAGAAGGTGAAGCACTGCCTGGAGTCAACATTGTCGTTAAAGGAACTACACGAGGCACCGTAACAGACACCGAAGGAAACTATGAGATCGATATTTTTTCAGACAACGCCATCCTGGTACTCAGTTCAGTAGGTTTCGCATCGACTGAAGTGCAGGTGCCCGCTCACCAACTGACGACTGACGTGGTGATGACGCCCGATGTGCAATCGCTGGGAGAGGTGGTAGTAGTAGGCTATGGCACAATGAAAAAAAGTGACCTGACCGGCGCTGTAGAAAGGGCCGAGCTTGCCCTCCTGGAAAACTCTGCTCCGGTGAATGTGATGGAAGGCCTGAAAGGAGTAACGCCCGGGCTCACCATCGGGCCTATTACCAAAGCGGGAGACAATCCTGCCATTTCCATCCGCGGGCGCAACTCGATCTCAGGGACAAACAGTCCGCTGATCGTCTTGGATGGGATCATCTACCGCGGAGCCTTTACGGACATTAATCCGGGCGATATCGAATCGATAGATGTACTGAAAGACGCCAGCAGTGCTGCGATATACGGTTCTCAGGGTGCAAACGGCGTTCTCCTGATCACTTCTAAAACGGCGAAAGATTTGACCAGACCCATTTTTGAATACACCGGAAACTATTCATTTCTGGGGCTTATGAACAACAAACTCACACGGTTGGACCGCGATGGATTCCTGAATCAACTCGCCGACGTGTACATATCAGACAGCCGCATGGGTGACGACCTGCTTGAGCGCAACCCCGGTTTTGACCCAACCCAACTTTTTCGCGACGAAGTGGTTTCTTCGGGTTATGCGGATGGTACAGATGTGGACTGGTGGGATATGCTCTCGGCAGAAACGCCGTACATACAAAACCACAATGTGAGCCTCCGTGGCAGAAACGAGGTGGCAGGCTATTTTATCTCCCTGGGTTATACCGATCAACAAAACCTTGTAAAAAATGACACCTACCAACGGTATGGCCTTCGGGTGAACCTGGACGCACAGGCAACGGACTGGCTCTCGTTGGGAACCCAGTCGTTCTTTACCAGCAGCGATTTTTCCGGCAACAATACCGTATTCTCAAATTTGATTAGCATTCCCGCACTGGTTAACCCTTATCATGCCGATGGCACCTTGCGTGAACAGGTGTATTTAGGCGCGATAAACCCTCTCCTATCCATCGATAATCCCGACAAAGACATCCGACAAACCCTGACAGGAAACTTTTACGCCCTGGTCGATTTTCCCTGGATCAAAGGGCTGACCTACCGCGTAAACTACTCCAACAACCTGACCACTTACCGGGACTACAACTTCAACCCCTATCCCTCCGGCACATTTCAAAACAATGCAAACAAAAGAAATTCGAGACAAAACGCCTGGACATTAGACCATATCATCACTTACAAAAACCATTTTGGCAGTCATGCCCTCTCCGGCACCCTCGTCTACGGTGTAGAAGAACTCAACTACGAAATGACCAACACCGAAGCCCGGAACTTTACCGACGTAACGCTGGGCTACCATTTCATGCAAGGGGGACAGGCCGATCTAAACAGGATTTCTACCGATGCCTGGAAAGAAAACAGCTTGTACACCATGCTGAGGGCCATTTATTCCTTCAAAGATCGTTACATTTTTACCGGTACCGTTCGCCGCGATGGCTTCTCTGGCTTCTCAGCCAAAAACAAATTTGGAGTATTTCCCTCGGCAGCGGTAGCCTGGAGAATAAGCGAAGAAAATTTTCTAAAAAACAACCTCCGCTGGATAGACAACCTGAAGCTACGGTACTCTTATGGTCAGGGGGGCAACAGAACCATTGGCCGGTATTCTACACTGGCGCGAATGACGGACAAGCTTCCTTCTGATATCACCGGCGGGTACCTCTTCGGCGATGGTGCTGCAGCCGAACTTACCCAAGCCATCCGTACCATGGCCAATGAAGACCTGAAATGGGAAACTACCACCTCTTCCAACTTCGGTCTCGACTTTTCCATATTGAAAGGGAGGCTATCGGGAAGCTACAACTACTACCTATCTAATACTACAGACCTTTTGTACAACATTTCCGTACCGAGCATCAATGGCACCGTACCGGGCCCCGAAGACAATGGCTTTGTCGTGATTCCTACAAATATTGGAGGATTGAGGAATATGGGGCATGAATTGAGTATCACAGGTGTCCCTATCATGAGCGACAAATTACAGTGGAACATAACAGGGAATTTTTCGACGAATAAAAATGAAGTGCTCACGATCCTGGGCATTGACAATGACGGCGATGGCAAAGAAGACGACCTCGTAGCGAGCAATATATTTATTGGTCAACCTTTGGGAACAATCTATGACTACGAAATCATCGGGATGTGGCAGGTAGATGACTTCAATAAGGGTGATGTGCCGGCAGGATTCAGCTATGGCACCTACAAGATTGCCGATCTTAACCGCGACGGTGCGTATACGCCAGAAAATGACCGGCGGATACTGGGGTACGAAACACCACTGTACCAATTCAGCATCATAAATAACGTTAGGGCCGGAAGCTTTGAGTTTAAAGCATTTATCTATTCCATTCAGGGTGGAAAAAATCACTACCTCGGCAGACCGGCAGAGCTGCTGCCTATTCCAGACCACCTAACCAACGTCAGCTATTTCAAATTCGACTACTGGACTCCAGAGAACCCTGAGGCGAGATACCGTCAATTGGGAAGTTATACGCCGGCACTGGGCGAAACCTTTTCGCCCTATGTTTCACGCAGCTTTATTCGGCTACAGGAACTGTCACTGGCCTACCATGTCCCTGACGGATGGCTCGAAAAATGGCGAATTAGACGCGCCAGGATTTGGGTGAGTGGCTTTAACCTCTTCACCATTACCAAATGGGACGGATGGGATCCCGAGGCCAATCAAGGCCTTACATACGACCTGGATCCAGACAATGACAATGACAAATACCCGACAATGAAGCGGTACACGATAGGCGTCAATTTTGCATTTTAAAAAAGGTAAAATGATAAGAATTAGGTTTTTCATCATAAGCTTGCTGGCATCGGGGATATGCTCCTGCAATGAAGAAGAATGGCTGAAAGAGGATGCGTTATCCTTCTACACCACCGAAAACGGCTACCAAACGAATGTCCAGTTCAGGCAGGCACTCAACTTTCAGTACGACAATCTACGGGAAATGTATTGGCGAAATGGTGACCAGACCGTAGTAATGCATTTTGGCGACCAGGCTTACGGAGGCACTGATTTCCCCAACCTGAAGTTCAACAATTTTGAAGCCTTCATCAACCCCACTACCTACGTTCCGGGCTCCTATTGGAGCAGGGCATACTTAGGGATCAATAATGCAAACGTGGTGCTCAATCGACTTTCGCTTACTGACAAGGTGAGTTCGGCGGACAAAGGGATATTCGAAGGTGAAGCCTTGTTCTTTCGGGCCTACTGGTACAATTTTTTAGCCAACATATTTGGCGGCGTACCGATTGTATTAAAAGAAGAATCTGCTCCCAGGAGAGACTATGAGCGTGCTTCCCGTTTTGACGTCTATGAACAGGCACGAGTTGATCTCGAACAGGCCATACTTGTGCTGCCGGACATTGGCAGCGTGAAAGACGGCATGGTGAGCCGGCAAGCCGCTCAGCATTTGCTTACCGAAGTATACCTCTCGCTTGAAGACCACGAAGCGGCAATTGCAGCAGCCACGGCCATCATAAACTATCCGGGAATGAGTCTGGTGACATCGCGCTTCGGCGCCAGTGCCCATAGGCCCGGTGATCCATATTGGGATTTATTTCAACACGGGAACCAAAACCGTAGCAGCGGCAATACGGAGTCCATTTTGGTGCTGCAATACGACTATCAAAGTCCCGGCGCCTCCTATTCACTGGATCACGCCCGGTTCCTGCTGCCGTTTTACCCAAGTTGCAGGGTTCAGGGTCCGGCGGGAGAGCTGGTCAACGCCTTCACCGACCTTACAGAAAACAAGGGCGGCCGAGGCATAGGAGTGATGCATCCCAGTCCCTATTTCCTGCACGACCTTTGGGGCGTCGACGGCACGGACGACTACCGAAATTCCCCGTATTTGATTGTGAGAGATATGCGTATTGACAACCCGGAAGCTGCAGGCTTTGGGGAGTGGCTTGTAGCCGATGGATGGCTTAGAAGCTCAGACACCCTTCGTATGTTTTACCCCTTCATTATGAAATTTGTTCGCACCTATGACCTTCCCAAGGATCTCTATGCAAAAAACACAGACGGCGCTATCAAAAAAACAGCCCTCGGGGAAAACATTATCAACTACGCTTTCGGTAGTATAGGGGCCAACACTTCCATAAAAGATGAGTACCTGTACCGGTTGGCTGGCACGTACCTGCTCAGAGCGGAAGCGTATGTGAGAAATAACCAGCCGGAAATGGCCTTGGCAGATATCAATATGCTCAGAACCCGGGCAAACGCTACTCCCGCTACACTCGCAGACATTGACCTGGATTACATTTTGGACGAACGAATGCGAGAATTGTACTTCGAAGATTTTCGCGTGGTAACATTATGTAGGTTAGGCAAGCTGGTAGAGCGCACACGCAGGTATAATCCTGCAGGACACAACATCGCCGACCATCAAAACCTTTGGCCCATTCCTTTCAGTGAAATTGAAAAAAATGTATTCGGGAACATGGAACAAAACCCTGGGTATTCCGGGGGATAAAAGACACTATTTAACAAATAAATGACAATAAAATCAATCAGAAGGATACTTAACCCTTTCGATTTCACGGACTGCACAACCTTCTGATAAAAACATAAAACTAAAATTCGCAAAAATGAAAAAGTTTTCTTTTAGTACTCACAGCGCTATATTTACTGCTTTGCTTATCTCTTTCATATCTTGCACTTCGGATCCTGACGAACCTCCCCGTCAGCGCATCTCCATCAATGAAGGATGGAGTTTTTATAAATA
>CAYUJK010000028.1:15684-17720 GCA_964444895.1 uncultured Roseivirgaceae bacterium | reverse complement strand
TCGCGGCGGTCGAGTTTCACGAAGTTCAGCAGCACGTTGGCCAGTTGGCCTGCCGCCTGATCAAAATTCTGGTTGATTTTGTCCACCACAAAAATTCCTTTGTCCTTATGGTTGGGAATTTGCTTGACCACGTAGTCACCAAAGCCCGAAAGATTGCTGGTTACGGCCGGAATTCCACTCGCCAGGCATTCCAGGGGCGTGTATCCCCAGGGTTCATAGTAGCTGGGGAAAATACCGAGGTTGCAACCTCGCACAAACTGCTTGTATTCTATGCCCCCAAAAAGGGGGTTGGTGCTCGTGACAAAATCGGGATGGTAAACAATTTTGACCTTATCAAATTTATTATTCACCAGGTTTGCCATACGCAAAAACTGGATGATCTCGTCGTTATTGTCATTCACGAGGTTATGGGTAACCACCGAGGGAAGCTTATGCGACTTCCAGGACTGGAGCGTTCGCCGGAACCGCAGCTTTAAATAATCTTCTACAAAGTCGCTGAGATTTGGCAAGCGCTGATCCGGAATGCTTGCAGCATGGTAGAAGAGCTTGGTGCCAATTTGCCTCTCGATTTCCTGACAAATATTTTCCAGGTCGTGCATCATGGCCAGCGAGTGCAGCACATCGGGATTGATGCTATAGTAGGGTTGCTTCGTCACGAAAAACATTACCACCGTTTTATCAATTTTGTCGCGCTGCATCATGTGGTTAAGCCGCGCCAGGGCTTCCAGGGTGGTGTTAAATCCTTTGTTTCGGTATTCGTAACGCCCGCTGGTAAAAAAATACAGGGTTTTGTTCAGGTCAAACGTGTAGCTCTGAAAGAAATGTCCGATGATAAAGTGGTCTATTTTCTCCTTGTTTTCTTTATGCAAATTCTGAAACTCGTGGAGCGCAGCAAAGCGTTCTATGTTGATGCCGTTGGGCAACACGTGCTCGGGTTTTCTACCCAATAAAAACTCACATTCTTTGGCGGTTACTTCACTTACGGTGGTAAACACATGTGCACCGTGTGCAGCGGCTCTTTCTATTTTTACCTGGGTTTCTATGTTAAAGTATTTCGCCTCCTTTTCCCAATCAAAAAACGGGAGGTGATTGTAAAATTCCGGGGCGTTCATGGCGAGGTATCTTCCCAGCAGGGTAGCGTGAGTGGTGAAGACAATATCCACAGGCACTTTTTCCAGCCTCAGATCGGGAATCGGCAACCCGGCCATCCATTCGTGAAAATGGGCAACAATATGGTATTTATTGGTCCTTTTGTTTGATAAAATGTTAAAAAAAACCTTTACCAATGAGCCAAAAGCCACGACCTGGTTGATCAAATTATCGTCATTTTCTACGGAAATGCCATGATGCTCCCAAAGGAGGTATTTGAGTTCTCCCAGTTTATCGAACACCGAAAATGGATTGATGAGTACCAGGTAAGGCCGGCCGGTAACGAGCCATCGACCAAACTTGACGTCAAAGCCCAGCTCCCTCATTTTCTTGACAGCCTGGGCTATTGGATGGTCGCTGTCTGTGATTTCGTCAAATTCAGTAGACACGTTCGCGTGTACATGCGGCCCTACCAGGCAGTAGTTTTCTCCGAATTTCTTAACCATGGTGGGCGCCTTGCTACGCAGTACCGTATAAATTCCTCCCACCTGGTTGCAAGCCTCCCAGGAAACTTCTACCAGCAATGTTTTATTGATAACATGCTTGGAAAGACTCTTTACCTTCCCCTTGTTTGCAGTTTTTTCGTCTTCCGGCATAAAAAGTGATTTGGTAGTTCAAAACATAAAGTGTGTTGAAAAGTATCTATTTTTTCTATCAACCCCAAACGGCTGAACGAATTATTATTTCCATTAATCTATCCTCTTTTCATTAAGAATTTCACAATAAAATCCCCGGTTGGTTGACTTGCAGAGACCATTTGGCTAATTTTGCGGCATTATTATGAAAAGGGGATATCAGAAGCTTCTCGCCTCGTCGGGAAATTATGTGGGTTTTGGGTTTATACACTATTTGTTCAGCAGTCTGGGCCAGACCTTTTTTCTCAGTGT
>CAYUJK010000028.1:11959-15584 GCA_964444895.1 uncultured Roseivirgaceae bacterium | reverse complement strand
TTGGGTTTATACACTATTTGTTCAGCAGTCTGGGCCAGACCTTTTTTCTCAGTGTCTTTGTGAAGTATTTTGTTGAGGACACCCAAATAAACAACGAGTCGTTCTCCGTCATCTATGCCTCCGCCACGCTCTCAGGAGCCGTTTTGCTTCCCTTTTTGGGCAAGCTGGTGGACCGCGTAAAGCTGCGGCGTTTCAGCCTGATAAATGGAATAGCCATATCACTGTTTTGCGTATTTGTATCCTTTTCATCCAGTGGCCTCATGCTCTTTGTAGCTCTGCTTGGCCTGCGGCTATGCGGGCAGGGGCTTATGCCGTTAATTGGCTCTACCTCAATTGCGCGGCACTTCGAAAAAGAACGCGGCGCGGCGCTCTCCCTTTCTTCTCTGGGGCTATCACTCGGGGAAACGGCCATGCCAGCGCTGGCAGTGTTCCTCATAGCAGGCGTAGGATGGCAAGCCGCCTGGCAACTCTTAGCCGCAGCCGTTGTAATCATCTTCATGCCTGCCATGCTGCTTTCCGTCAAGAAAAATGACAGCTTCCAACTCATGCCGGAAACGACAGCCGAAGACAGTGAAGAAGACTCCAAAACAAGATGGCAGGTACTGAAAGACCGGCGTTTTCTGATGATCATTCCATCGGCAGTCTTCATTCCTTTTTTTATGACAGGCTTGTTTATCCACCACAACCTGTTGGCAGACATCAAAGGTTGGACGCTGGAGTGGCTGGCCACCTGCTTCATCGGCTACGGTGTTGTCAAAATCATCACCACATTCATTGCCGGTAGCCTGGTAGACCGGTTTACGGCCAGAAGACTTTTTCCCTTTCACGCCCTGCCTATGGCGCTTGGGGTATTTCTGATTCTTATCGGCAATAGCCCCTTGCTGGCTCTGGCCTACCTGTGCCTCACGGGCATGAGTGCCAGTCTTATGAGCATTACCACTACGGCAATGTGGACAGAAATTTATGGATACCGAAACCTGGGCGCCATAAAAAGCATGGTCACCACCTTGGTGGTTTTTTCGTCAGCAGTAGGGCCTATCGTGTTGGGAGTGGTTTTGAACAGCCCGGGCTTTTGGCTCTACGGACTTTTGGGAATGGTAACTTTGATGTTGCTGCTATCAGGCATAGCCAGCGCAGCCCTTACTGAAAAGAAACTGCCAAAACTCGCTTACAGGATTTTCAGGATTTTTTGATGACACCTTTTATCCAGTCTATATAACGCCGAATCACCTCCTGTTTTTCCACATCGTTATGAGGTTCGTGCGCAGAACCCTTCCAGATTTGCAATGTCGATTTAGGAATTCTTTTGGCCAGTTTCTCACTACCCGACAGGGAAATGATGCGATCATGTGCGCCGTGTCCTATGAGCACTGGTATTTCGATCAATTCCGCCTTTTTCATCACCATCGCTGAGGAATTTACGATATCAAAAAATAACCTTACGGAAATCTTATCATGGACCAACGGGTCGTGGCGATATTGCTCACCCACTTGCTGGTCAACGGCCAGGTCTTTGGGATTCAGTCCATTGGAGAAGGTAAAGGACGGCGCCAGGTATTTTAGCAAGAAGCCGGTCCGGTATTTACCGCGGGGTATGGGCATCGCCAGCTCCAGCCAGGGAGAAGACAAAATAGCTCCCGATATCTCACTGGAAATAAGCTTTATGAGGTAACTGGCGACTAAAAGCCCGCCAAAGCTGTGGCCCAGCAGTATAATGGGCAAATCGTTGTATTCCCTCCGCGCCGTGATCACCAGTTCCTGAACGTCCATGATCATCGATGCAATAGAACCATCTCCCCTTTTCCCTTCTGAGGCGCCATGTCCACGGAGATCAATGGCATATACGCCAAAACCCTGGGCAGTAAACTCTTCGGCCACATGCTGGTAGCGCTGGGCATGCTCGCCCAGGCCATGCACTACACACACCAAGGCCGAAAGCGGCCCCTCAGGAAGCCAGCACTTGCCCGACAAGCTCACCCCCCCTTTTGAAATATTTTGAAAATCTTCAGTGATCATTCCGTGTCGGAGAAAACCAGGCGGCAATTTACCTAAAAAAATATACAGGCAACCAAATGAACTTAAAATTGACAAATAAGCATAATTGACCTAACATTGCATAAAAAGCAAGACATTTGAAAAAGCTACTTTTTGTCATTTCTATCGTTGCCCTATTGTTAGTCGCCGGGGTATTTTCTTATAGGTACTATGCTCAAAAACGGCCTGAAATATGGCAATTAGTCCCTTCGAATGCCTTTTTGGTTTACGAATCCATCGTTGCAGGAAAATCATGGAATACGCTTACCTCTAAGCCCGTCTGGAATTCACTGTCTGCCATTCCGTTTTTTGACAATGCCGAAAAGGAAATCCAGTATCTGGACTCCATCAGCGGTAAAGACGGCTCGCTGGACAAGCTTTTCCGAAATTTCGAGTTTGTAGCGTCGTTTCACGTGTCTTCGTCATCGTCGTTTGACGTGCTCTACTTTCTGGACCTGCACAACTCCCAGAACCTGGCCACCTTTGAGCGGATGGTGAGCGTGGTAGAGGGCAACTTTGCCTTCAACAAAACGTCGCGCATTTACCAGGACATCGAAATCATCGAAATCAAAAAAAAAGGCGAAGAGAAAAAGTTTGCCTTTCTCATTCACAAAGACTATTTCATTGGCAGCTACTCGCCGGTGCTGGTAGAAGATGTGGTCAGAAATATTAAGAAAGACTACGGCGAGAGCTTTTATGACGAAATGGTAGACCTGAAATCGGTGTCAAAACTGGAAGACGACGAAGGCAATGTGTACCTGGCCTACCGGCGACTGGCCGCAGCCATCAATATTTTTCTGGACAATGATAAAGAATTCGCTTTTGGCGATCTGGTTCGCCTGGCCGAAAATTCGTTCCTGGACTTGAAAATTACCGACAATGAACTTTTGCTAAACGGAACCACCAAACTCCCGCACGGGCATCCCGCCTATTTCCTCAGCATTTTTACCGACCAAAACCCCGGAAAAATCAATATCGAAAAGATCCTTCCTGACAATACCGCCGTTTTTGTGGGGTACACTTTTACTGACCTGGATCGCTGGAAACAGAATATGAGCCGATATTGGTCTGCCACCAATGAAAAGCTGCTGGAAAACTGGATGGATTTCATGACTGAAAACGAGTTTGCCGTCGACTGGATTGACGGCGAAATAGGCATGGCCATTATGGAAGCTGTAGAGGTAAAAGACCCCGACAGGGTTCTGCTGATCAAAGCCAAAAACCCCGAAGAGACATTCGGTAACCTCGAAAACCTGGCCACTGCCTACGCCGAAAAACATAACGACTCTGTATACCTTGAAGACTACGGCGACCGCAAAATAGTACAGCTGTCGGCTACAGAATGGCCGAAACTTTTCCTGGGCGACCTTTTTGGTGGTTTTGAAAATTCTTACATCTCGGTGTATGACAAGTACATTGTAGTAGGAAACAGCCTGGATGGAGTGAAGCAGTTCATGCAAGCAAATGAAGCGGAAAACACATGGGGGAAAAATGTGCGCCAAAGCCTCTTTCTCGAAAACACCCTCGGCGAGGCTAACCTGAGCCTGATGGTCAATACTGACAAGGCCTGGAACTTTATCCTGAACCTGCT
>CAYUJK010000028.1:0-11859 GCA_964444895.1 uncultured Roseivirgaceae bacterium | reverse complement strand
CCGGTGGGAAGTGATGGTTCAAGACAAATCAAACATACTTTACCTGATTTCAAACGAAGGCATGGTGCTGTGGGGAGACAGCCTCAAGGCGCCCATCGTTACGGACATACACCAAATAGATTATTACAAAAACAACAAACTCCAGTACCTTTTTGCCACGGCAAATGAAATACACCTGCTCGACCGAAACGGCCACTATGTGGAAAATTTCCCGGTAAAGCTGGACTCCCGGGTAAAACTGGATCACCTCTCGGTAGTTGACTACAACAACACCAGAGAATATCGCCTCATGGCGGCCGATGAAGGTGGAGACATCTACCTCTTCGACAAAGAAAAAGCAAACCTGGAAGGGTGGAGGCCCCGGGACCTCTCGGGAACCCTGGTGAGCCCCGGTAAGCACATCCGGGTGAAAGGCGGCGACTGCATGATTGCGTTTCAGAAAAACGGCATTCTCAATGTGATGAACCGCCGGGGCAATATGTACAGTGGCTTTCCCTTCGATTTCAAAGAAAACGTCGACGGCGACCTGTTCATCAATATCGGCAACGACTTCAAGTCTACTTCGCTGAGCAGCATCACGCGTAGCGGCGAATTTATTTCTGTAAACCTGCAGGGGGATGTCCTGAAAAGGGAACAGCTCTACAAGCCGAGTAAGGAGTGTAAATTCTGGCTGGTGCAAGACGCCCTGGAAAAAACGTATCTGATCGTGCGGCAAGAATATAACAACCTAAGCTTCATCACCCCGAAAGGCGATATTCTCTTCGAAAAGAACATCATCGGATCCAGCGAACTCAACGTGCAATACTACTTCTTCTCGGCCGACCGGCAACTGGTAGTGGTAAATGACCTGGAGCAGGAATTCAGCTATATCTTCAACCAATCGGGCGATCTCATTAATCTCGAACCCATCGAGAGTAGCCACCCGGTGAGCATTTTGTATTATTCCAGAGACAAAACCTATCACATATATAAGTGTTTTGGAAACAATGTTTCAATTCTCACAGCTGGGGAGTAACTAGTTTCTACAAAAGCATTTTTACACTTGCAAACACACAAAGACCGTTTTATGTAAAAAAAAATATACGGGACATGGTTTTTACTCCTCAGAATGTGGCAAGCTGCAAAAAAAGGTATACCAAAGATATCGCTCAGAAAGCTTATCATTGTGAGGTTTTCGTTTCTTTAGAGCCGCTTGTCCCTCGCAAAAGCCCGTACGTCCGCATTTCCAAAAGCATCCGGATCGATGACCTGCCAAGTAGCTGCCCGCACACAAGTGCTTTTTTTGGCAAAATAAAAGTGGTATTTAGCCCATCATCACATAGTTTAGTGCTTTTGAAATATTCACCCGCCATAAGCGGGGCACAAACAAATGTATGATCAACATGTCGGTTCCTCTTAACCGACAAAAACAATTAAAGTACAATGAAAGGAATGAATTACATTGAAGAATGGGTGGAAGCTCTCTTGGTGAATTCCGGGGTAGCAGAAGAATGGGCCATCTACTTGCGATTAATTATTTTTATCCTGGTGCTTGTCCTGATTTCCGGGATTGCTTTTTTTATCACGAAGCGGGTTATCATCCAGTACATCTACAAGCTGGTCAAAAAATCCACGGTTACCTGGGATGATATGCTGGCAGACCAGCAGGTGTTTAAGAATGTGGCACACCTTATCCCTGCTATTTTTGTTCGGATAATGGCGCCAAATATTTTTGCCGATTTTGACTATGTTCTTCCACTTGTGATCAAACTGACAGATATCTATCTGATCGTAGTAGGAATGGTCATTTTCTTTGCTTTCCTTAAAGTAGGAGAATTCGGGCTCTCTGCACACCCTGCCTTTAAGGATAAACCGCTTACCAGCTACTTCCAGCTAATACGGATCATATTGTACATTGTCGCGCTCATCCTGGTCTTGTCCGTGTTCATGGACAAGTCCCCGGTGTACTTTTTAAGTGCCTTTGGCGCAATGACTGCTATTCTGCTACTGGTATTTAAAGACACCATATTAGGCCTGGTAGCCAGCGTACAAATGTCTTCTAACGACATGGTGAGAGTAGGAGATTGGGTGGAAATGCCAAAATTTAATGCCGACGGCGATGTCATTGCTATCAACCTCAATACTGTTAAGGTGCAGAACTGGGACAAAACCATCACAAGTATCCCCACCTACTACTTCATCACAGACAGCTTCAAAAACTGGCGCGGGATGGTTCAGAGCGGCGGAAGAAGGATAAAAAGATCCATATTTATTGATTCGCAGACCATCAAGTTTGTAGACCCCAACATGAGGGAAGCGTACAAAAAATATTTCCTTATCTCTGATTATGTACAGCAAAGGCAAAAAGAAATAGAAGTGTATAATGCCGAAAAAAAACTGGATACTTCCGTTTTGATCAATGGCAGGAGAATGACCAATATAGGTGTTTTCAGAAAATATGTGGAAAATTACCTGAAAAGCCATCCACGGATCAGACAGGATATGACCATCATGGTGCGACAGTTGGCTCCCGAAGACCGCGGGATTCCGTTGGAAATTTATTGCTTTACCAACACGACGGCCTGGCTGGAATATGAATCAATTCAGGCTGACATATTCGACCACTTGTTTTCTGCCGTGCGCTTTTTCGAATTAGACATCTTTCAACAGCCAAGTGGCAAGGATATCTCAAGTGGAATTCAGAACTTCGCGGATAGTATGAGTTCTGAAAACTGATCTCTAACTTCGCACGTTTACTACTGTTGATTTAACCACTTGGATAAACTATGAAATTCGGAACCAAATGCATTCACGCAGGACTGGCGCCTGACCCCTCCACCGGAGCGATTATGACGCCCATTTTCCAAACATCCACGTATGTGCAAGCCTCCCCCGGCGTGCACAAGGGCTATGAGTACTCGCGCACGCAAAACCCCACGCGCGATGCCTTACAGAAAAACCTGGCCGCGCTGGAAAATGGCAAGCATGCCCTGGCTTTTGCCTCAGGCCTTGCTGCTACCGATTCGGTGATTAAGCTGCTTAACCCCGGCGACGAGGTGATTAGTTGCAACGACCTGTACGGTGGCACATACCGCATTTTCACTAAGGTATTTGAGCGATACAACATCAAGTTTCACTTTCTGAATTTCGCAGATCCCGACAGCATCGAAAAGCAAATCAACAAAAACACCAAGCTCATCTGGCTGGAAACGCCCACCAATCCCATGATGAACATCATCGATATTGAAGCGGTGAGCCGTATTGCAAAAAAACACCGTCTTCTTCTGGCTGTTGACAATACATTTGCTACCCCCTATCTCCAGAAGCCTCTCGGTTTGGGAGCAGATATCGTGGTGCATTCCGTAACCAAATACTTAGCCGGACATTCTGATGTGGTCATGGGTGCTATTGTGCTCAATGACGACATACTCCATGAAAAACTTGCCTTTCTGCAAAATGCCTGTGGCGCGGTGCCTGGCCCCCAGGATTGTTTCCTGGTGCTCAGGGGCATCAAAACACTGCATATCCGCATGGACAGACACTGCAAGAACGGAGAAATAATCGCCAACTACCTGACGACTCATCCTGCCATTGACCAGGTCTATTGGCCGGGGTTTGAAAATCACCCTAACCACCTGGTAGCCAAGAGGCAGATGAGCAACTATGGCGGCATGATTTCATTTACTCTGAAAAATGATGATGTAAACCAGGCGAGGAAAGTATTGGAAACGCTTAAAATCTTCAGCCTGGCAGAATCTTTGGGCGGCGTAGAGTCCCTGGCAGGACACCCTGCTACCATGACCCACGCGTCCATCCCCAAAGCGGAAAGGGAAAAAGTAGGCTTAAAAGACTCACTGATCCGGCTGAGCGTGGGCATTGAGGATGCCGACGATTTGAAGGAAGACTTGCAACAGGCATTGAAAGTCTGACAGGCGCCATACAGCGCTTGGCTCTAAGCAAGCAGACCAAAGCCCTCGGTTAAAATGATACCGAAGCTCCACTTGTTTTTGTCACAAGCCTCAAACAGCCCAACTCGCAGAGCGCCAACGAAATTGAGGAGATTATTTTTCTATTTCAGAAATATATAGCTAAATTTGCCGTCCAAATTTGGACAGGCAGTGAAAAGGTTAAGTGAGTTTGATATTGATCTGGTAAGGCTAAAACCGGGTAAACATGAATTTACTTACAAGCTGGATACAGCCTTTTTCAATTTCTACGACTATGGGATTGTCCATGATGGGAGCCTTGATGTCAACATTTTGCTGGAGAGAAGCACGGTATTGCTGAACTTCGACATAAAAATAAAAGGAGTTGTAAAGCTTACCTGCGATCGCAGCCTGGAAGAATTTGACCATCCCCTTGCCGTACATGACCAGGTCATGATAAAGTTCGGTGATGAAGAAAAGGAACTGGCTGACAACGTATTTGTCATCAAAGCCGATAAGCCGTCGATTAACCTTGCAGACACGCTGTACGAATTGATCACGGTGGCTGTTCCGATTAAGAAGCTCCATCCCAAGTTTGCAGATGAGGAGAACGATGAAGATAGCCTGGTGTACACTTCACTTACAGAGGAAGAGCAACACCGGGAGGAAGAAAAGAAAGAAGAAGAAATTGATCCACGTTGGAAAGAATTATTGAAATTAAAAAATAACAAATAATACAATGGCACATCCGAAGCGAAAAACGTCAAAGACCAGGAGGGATAAAAGAAGAACTCACTATAAACTGAAAGAGAAAAACCTGGTTGTATGCCCCACCACTGGCGAGTATCACATGCCGCACAGGGCCTTCTGGTACGAAGGAAAGCTGTACTACAAGGGACAGGTGGTGATGGAAAAAGAAGTGTTGGTATAAAAATCAGCCATAAACCTCATTGAAACAAAGGACAACATCTGTCCTTTTTTATTTGCCCAAAAAATAACATTCAGGCAAAGGTGACCTTTAAGATTTCTGTGCTACTTTCATCAGATTTTTTAGCGATCATCATCAACAAGCATTATGTTTGAACAAATTTTTGGGCGCATTTTTATTTCGCTCATAGATTTATAATTTTAGGACGAATTTAGAGACATGGCAACGACCGCGGATTTTAGAAATGGCCTTTGTATTGAATTCAACAACGATCTGTACACGATCGTTGAATTCCAACACGTAAAGCCAGGAAAGGGCGGAGCTTTCGTAAGAACCAAGCTCAAAAGCCTCACCACCGGAAAGGTAATTGAAAACACTTTCAACGCAGGCGTAAAAATCACAACTGCCCGAATCGAACGGCGGCCTCACCAATTCTTGTACAAAGACGACCTGGGTTTCCACTTTATGGACAGCAACACTTTCGACCAGATATCACTTACCGAGGACCTGGTAGAGGGTTATGAGTTTTTAAAAGAAGGCCAGGAGGTAGAGGTGATTTATCATGCCGAAACCGAAACGCCACTTAATGTGGAAATTCCTCCATTTGTCGTCTTACAGGTGACATACACCGAACCCGGCCTAAAAGGAGACACTGCCACGAATGCATCAAAGCCAGCCACGCTGGAAACCGGAGCAAAAATTCAGGTTCCGCTTTTCATCGAGCAGGACGAAGTAATAAAAGTTGACACACGCACCAGAGCGTATTACGAACGAGTAAAGTAATTTTTATGAAGGCTAAAGAAATTCAAGACCTGATCGACTTCATTGCCAAATCGGGCTTAGATGAAGTGAATATCGAAACACAGGAGTTTAAAATTGAGGTAAAAAAGAGCGGCGTAAACTCCTCCAAAGAAGCTCCTCAGGTTGTGCATCACACACCTGTATTTCAATCGGCGCCCCACGTACAAACGGCGCCCGCTCAAGCACCGGCCGCGGAAACCAAACCCGCCAAAGCCAACGAAGCGGAAAACAGCAAATTCATCGAAATCAAATCACCCATGATCGGCACCTTCTACCGCTCAGCCAGTCCCGATTCTCCGGCCTTTATCCAGGAAGGAGACGTGGTGAAGGTAGGACAAACCGTCTGCATCGTAGAAGCAATGAAGCTCTTCAATGAAATCGAGTCTGAAATTTCGGGCAAGGTTGTGAAAGTGCTTGTAGAAAATGCTTCTCCCGTAGAATTTGATCAGCCGCTGTTCCTGGTTGATCCTGCTTAAATTCTATACTGAGGCCGATTCAATAACCAAATTTGCATTATCGTGTTCAAAAAAATACTAATTGCTAACCGGGGAGAGATCGCACTGAGGATTATCAGAACGTGCAAGGAAATGGGTATCAAAACGGTGGCGGTATATTCCAAAGCCGACAAGGAAAGCTTGCATGTGCGCTTTGCAGATGAGGCCGTTTGTATCGGCCCCCCATCCAGCAGCCTTTCTTACCTGAATATCCCCAACCTGATCGCCGCTGCGGAGATCACCAATGCTGATGCTATCCATCCCGGCTACGGCTTTCTGTCCGAAAATGCCGAGTTTTCCAGGATATGCCAGGAATACAACATCAAATTCATTGGCGCCAGCCCCGACATGATCAACAAAATGGGCGACAAGGCTACAGCCAAAGACACCATGAAAAAAGCGGGAGTACCTACTATTCCCGGGTCTGACGGTCTGCTGAGCTCGGTAGAAGAAGGGCTAAAGATTGCGAAGAAAATCGGCTATCCAGTGATACTGAAAGCTACCGCTGGCGGAGGTGGGCGAGGTATGAGACTGGTGAACGACGACAAGGGCTTCAAAAAAGCCTGGGATGACGCCAAAATGGAAGCCGGAGCGGCCTTTGGTAATGACGGACTTTACTTAGAAAAATTTGTAGAGGAACCCCGCCACGTGGAAATCCAGGTAGTAGGCGACCAAAATGGAAAGGTGTGTCACCTCTCTGAGCGGGACTGCTCTATACAAAGAAGACACCAAAAACTGGTGGAGGAGACACCCTCGCCAGTGGTTGATGACAAGCTTCGCGACAAAATGGGTGAAGCTGCCATCAAAGGCGCATCGGCCATAGGCTACGAAGGTGCTGGTACCATTGAATTCCTGGTCGACAAGCACGGGAACTACTATTTCATGGAAATGAACACCCGTATCCAGGTAGAACATCCCATCACCGAGCAAGTTACCAATTTCGATCTGATCAAGGAACAGATAAAAGTAGCCGCGGGAGTGCCTATCTCAGGCAAAAACTACTACCCTCAACTGTACTCCATGGAGTGCAGGATCAATGCCGAAGACCCCGGAAAAGACTTCAGGCCGAGCCCCGGAAAAATCCAGTCATTGCATATCCCCGGCGGTCAGGGCGTGCGGGTAGACAGCCACGTGTACGCGGGCTATACCATCCCCCCTAACTACGACAGCATGATTGCCAAGCTGATCGTAACCGCCCAGTCGCGCGAAGAATGTATCGTAAGGATGAAGCGGGCATTGGAAGAATTCATTATCGAAGGCGTGAAAACGACGATTCCTTTTCACAAAAAGCTGATGGACGACGAGAAGTTCCGGTCAGGTCAGTTTACTACCAAGTTTCTGGAAGGTTTTGACTTTTCGGGCTTGTAGGTCTTGAAATCGACTTGTTGTAACACAAAGAGCAGGAAGCAGACAGAAAAAAACTGAATTTTATACCTCTCGCCCTGATAGTAAAACCAGTCAAAAAAACTGAAAACACTGGAATATTGGAGCGAACATCCAATATTCCAGTGTTCCAATATTCCTTTTCGAACTGCGGTTTGCCAAGAGGCTTTAACACATCCTCCCCCTACTTTTTCTTCCCTTTTCCGGTTTTTACTTCTGTCACCTTTTCTCCTACTTCAAATGTCTTGGTGATGTGGAGGTTTTCTTTCAGGTAGTGCGCCAAAAAATTCAACGGCATAATAGCCGTGATAGGCGACAGGCCCTCAGGCAAGTCATTTTCCTCAATATAGAGCACCTCAGCACCAGCATTAGCCACCAGTTTGAAGAGTTGATTGGTTCTTCGGTAAGAAGGCCCCGAAGACTTGATCACAATCACGGCGCTTCCCTTGGCAGTTTCTTTCGGTCCGTGGTCGTACGTGGAGACAGACATACCAATAGTAGGGTATTTCAGGGTTTCGCTCATCATAAGCGCCCCCTGGTAAGCCGTGGCGATATTGGGTCCGTTACCAATCACATAAAAGCCCTTGTACCTTCCTTCTGTGATGATCTTGAACAATTTCTCAGCAGCCTCCTTGCCCCATGCTTCAAACTCCTTCATGTTGTTCGAAAGCTTTTCGATAGCCTTAGTGGGATCTATGCCGTGTCCATTGTAGAGCGCTATCAGGGTGTTGATATAGGTTTTTGTAGAAGAATAAACTTCTTCTCCCGCCTTGAGTTCTACGATACGCTTCACATTTTCTGAACTCGCCAATTCACTTTTCGGAGTATTGGTGATGGCAATATATTCTTTAAAGAGTTCCCTGCACCAAAGCGTCTCGCTGGACTTTCCCGATTGGGAAATAAGCACGGCCAAATCGCTTTTTACGTGTTTACCCAGGTAATTGTAGAAAGTAGAAGCCGCCTCAGGGCGAATATTAACGCCCTGGTAATAAATTGATAAGGCTGCATAGTACGACGTCCCCATCCCCAGGTAGGGCACACCGGCAGGAAGACTGAGCTTCTGTGTGGATTTAAATACTTTTTGCGCTTTTTCGGGTATTTCTTTTATTTCCTTGATCATCTCGGTTTTATTTGCTGGAAATTGTAAAAATATATATTACGAGGTTTTCTTTATATTTTTCTTCAGAAAAAAGTGTTTAACTCGAAACCCTACACGACTAAAATAATCATCTTTCCAATATTCCAGCCTTCCAGCTTTTATGTTGTAAAGAGCAAATAGGTCTCAAATCATATGTAAATTAGAATATAGCCAAAACTGAAAATTATAAAAAGATGAAATACCCCTGGTTAGAAATCTCTCAACAGCTCCAATCCATCGCTCAGGCAGGCCTCACCTTTGCCGAAGGCAAATACGACCTGGAGCGCTACGAACAAATCATGGAGCTAAGCAGGCGCATTATAGCCGATTTTACGGACATTGAATATGAAAAGGTGAAACATATCTTCAGCCTGGAAAAAGGATACCTCACGCCTAAGGTAGACGTGCGCGGCGTGGTGATACGCGACAACAAAGTGTTGCTGGTAAAAGAAACCATAGACGGCAGGTGGAGCATGCCGGGTGGGTGGGCCGACGTGGGCTTTACACCGAAGGAAATAGCGGAAAAAGAAGTGTGGGAAGAGTCGGGCCTGAAAGTAAAGGCCGACAAGCTTCTGGCAGTATTAGACAAAAAATGCCATCCTCACCCGCCAGACATTTACTACGTGTATAAAATGTTTATTTTGTGCCATGAAACGGGTGGTGAGCTTAATCCGGGAATGGAAACCAGCGAAGCCAGTTTTTTTGACCTGAAAAATTTGCCGGAACTTTCGGAGCCGAGAAACACGCGTTCACAGATAGAAATGGTATTTCAAAAAGTAAAAAACAACGACTTTACGGCAACAGTCGACTGACAGCAAGCCATGTTTTTCAAACAAAAACTTTTATCGGGATGGGGCAATTTCCCTAAGTCGCTCACCAGGATTTCGGCATTTCAGTCAGCCGACGACCTGAGAGAAACCCTTGCAATGCCCAAGCTCATAGCCAGGGGCCTGGGGCGCAGCTATGCCGACCAGGCAACCAACACGGACAACCACGCCATTGATTTCACCTCCTACAACCGCTTTATTCATTTTGACGACGACAAAGGTATCCTGGAATGCGAAACGGGGGTGAGCTACGACGACATCATTCGTGTGCTTGGGCCCCGTGGGTGGTTTCCCATGATTTGCCCCGGCACCCGGTACGTAACCATAGGCGGCGCCATTGCGAACGACGTACATGGCAAGGCCCATCACATCGATGGCAGCTTTATAAATTGTGTAGACGAAATAACACTGATGCTGGCTAATGGCGAAATCGTAAAAGCCGACAGGGAGCGCCACAGCGACTTGTTTTACGCGAGTTTCGGCGGACTGGGCTTGCTCGGCTTCATCATGAGCGCCAAAATCCGCCTGCGCCGCATCGACTCCACCTATTTCGACCAGCTCTCCATACCCGTGCGAAACCTGGATGAAATGATGGATATTCTCGATACGCGCGACAAAGACTTCAGCTATTCGGTAGCCTGGGTGAACCCCCTGGCAAAAGGCTCAAAGCTGGGCAAGGGCGTGGTGAACTTTGGCAACCACGCCAAAATTGACGAGCTGCCATTCTCAAAAATGATAGAGCCTATCAAAATATCCGGAGACCCGAAGTTGAATCTCCCGGTTTACCTGCCGTCCTTTTCGCTTAACAAATTTTCGGTGAGTATCCTCAATAGCATCCTCTATTGGAAGCAGCGCCGTGGGTCAGGCATATCGCACTACGACAACTTTTTCTTTCCGCTTGATATGATCAACCACTGGAACCGGGGCTATGGAAGCCGCGGCTTTATCCAGTACCAGTTTGTTATTCCCCTGGAAAAGGGCCGGGAAAACCTGCGAACAATATTGACTTCCATCGCTGAAAGCGGTTGCACACCTTTCCTGAACGTGCTGAAGAAATTTGGAAAGGGAAAGAGCGGCCCGCTTTCGTTTCCCATGGAGGGCTACACCCTGGCAGTAGATTTTCCCGTTTCAGAGAAGCTGAAACCTTTTGCGAAAAAACTCGATGAACTGGTGATAGCGTGCGGAGGAAGAGTTTACCTGGGAAAAGATGCGTTTTTGAATGAAGAAAACTTTAAAAAAATGTACCCTGCCTGGGAAGATTGGCTGAAAGTAAAGCAGAAGTACGATCCCGAAAATGTATTCAGCTCCGACCTTTCCCGAAGAATAGGACTGTGCTAATGAAAAAAACAAAGAGAATAATGATTTGGGTTTTGGCCATAACTGCGGGAACATTCATCTTATTTGGTAGCGTAGGCTACTTCGTTTCCGCACCAGTGTACAAGGGCCCCAAAACGGGGAATTTCGATGGGAAGACATTTCAAAATCCCGGCGGGGTGAAAGCCAAAGGCGCACTTGACGTTTTGAAATGGATGGTAAACAGGGAGAGAGGCTCCTGGTACGAGACTACAGATTTTGAGCATGGTGAAAAGCCCCCCACACGGGTGGAAGGCCAGGAATGCAGGGTCACCTTCGTAAACCACTCTACCTTTCTGATCCAAACCCAGGGCCTGAATATCCTCACCGACCCCATCTGGAGTGAGCGCACCAGCCCCGTACAGTTTGCCGGGCCAAAGCGGTTCGTGCCACCGGGAATACGATGGGAAGACTTACCACCTATCGATGTGGTCATCATTAGCCATAATCACTACGACCACCTGGATGCCAATACGATCAAAGCGCTGGCAAGAGACCACAATGCCAGCTATTATGTACCCCTGGGCATATCTGCTTACCTGCGGGAGCTGGGCGTTGAAAAAACTAACGATTTGGATTGGTGGGAGGAAATTAAGCTTGACGAAAACACCACCCTTGCCTGCGTGCCGGCGCAGCACTTTTCGGGTCGAGGTACCTATGATCGCGACAAAACCCTGTGGGCAGGGTTTGTAATTCAGTCGCCAGCAGGAAACATCTACTTTGCAGGAGATACCGGCTACGGTGGGTTTTTCAAGGACATAGGAGAAAAATACGGTCCCTTTCGCCTGTCCATCATCCCCATAGGCGCGTATAAGCCGTACTGGTTTATGTCACCCATTCACATCTCGCCCGAAGAGGCCGTACAGGTCCACCAGGATGTGCGGTCAGAATTCAGCATCGCTATGCACTTCGGCACCTTTCCCCTGGCAGACGACGGCAGAGACGACCCTGTAGCAGAGCTGGAAGCCGCCCTTGAAAAACACAACCTGAACAAAGCGCAGTTTATCGACCTGAAAAATGGCGAGTCCAT
>CAYUJK010000027.1:3928-17763 GCA_964444895.1 uncultured Roseivirgaceae bacterium | reverse complement strand
ATTATCCGATGGAATGAAATAGCCCTGGAGTTAGCCGCTAAATACAACCTCATACCGGGACCCAACCCGGACGGAACTTATACGCTGCCCAACCCGGCCTCGCCAGATGGTCCACCTCCTTTTCCCTTTGCACATCCGCCATACACCTGCAGAATGCTTGCCTACCTGAGCGTAGCCCAGTTTGATGGGCTGATCACTGCCTGGCAATACAAATATGCATTCAACCGCCCCAGTCCTGGCCAGGTAGATGCATCTATCTCGCCTGCTTACGCTGACAATGCACTTCCATCCTACCCCTCAGATGGAGCCGTTATCGCCGTTGTATCGAAGGTGATACTATCGGCCATGTTTCCCCTGGAAAAGCAATACCTGGATGACCTGGAAGCCGAACACCTGGCGAGCCTGCAGTGGGCGGGCGTCAACGTAGCGAGCGATATTAACACCGGAAAAACTATTGGAGCAGAAATAGCCGCCATTGCCTTGGCACGAGCGGCGAATGACGGCATGAAAAACGCGCAGACACCTAAGCCTGTATCTGATTCGATAAAAGCTGCTGCCTTTGAACGTTTCGGATGGGCATGGGATAACCTGGAAATTCCTGTACGCCCGGTGGGGCTCACTCCACTGTACAACAAAGTACAGTTGTGGAACGTGCCGTCGGTAGAAGCGGTGCGACCAGGGCCTCCACCCGCTCCCGGATCAATGGAGTTTCTGAAAGATGCCGAGGAACTAAAAAATTATGCCAAGAACCTCACTGTGGAACAAAGGAGAATCGCCAATTTCTGGAACGACGGATTGGGCTCTTATACCCCGCCAGGTCATTGGAATCGTTTCGCCAAAGATTTTATCATCAAATACAGATACAATCCTCTTCGTTCTGCGAGGGTTTTTGCCTACCTGAATCAGGCCATCATGGACGCCGGGATAGCATGCTGGGATGCAAAGTACTATTACCACTATCCCCGGCCTATTCAAACAATCCCGGGTTTTAAGACGGCCATCGGCACGCCCAACTTTCCGGCCTACACTTCAGGACACAGTACGTTCTCTGCGGCGGCGGCCGAGGTGCTGTCCTACATATTCCCCCAGGAAGCTGAAAAATGCAGAAATTGGGCTGAAGAAGCTGCTATGTCCCGAATTTATGGAGGCATTCACTATCGCTTTGATGCCGAAGTGGGGATTACACAGGGCAAGGACGTGGCGCAATACACACTTGAAGTTGCTAAAAATGACGGTGCAAAATAAAAAGAGGAGCTAACAGCCACAACAAAGTAACAGGTGTTCGGAGGCACCTGTTACTTGTGTCTATCATCTATGTTTTTATTCGTTCATGTGAAATCACGAAAATGCTAAAGCAATTCTATAAATGTATTTTTTGTTCAGTAGCTCTTCTTAGCTCGAACTGCAAAGTGTGGGGACAACAAGCTCACGACTTATTAGGAAAGATCGTTGATGCGAGTGAAAAGACACCACTTGTAGGTGCACAAATATATACCCCTTCTGGAATAGGAACTATTTCAGATAAAGAGGGGAATTTCAAACTTATTCTCACAGAAGAGCAACAGAACCTCACAATTTCGTATCTGGGATATAAAACAAAAGTCATCGGCCTTACGCCGGAAGAAAAGAATCTCGGCATGATCGAGCTTGAAGTAAGTCCCACAAGTCTCGACGAAATAATTGTCAGTGCTTCTTCACAAAATTTTAAGAGCGATTTTAAAGGATCAAATTTTCGTCTTACACCACAATTGATCAAAAACACAAACCCAATGAATACGGAAGAGGTACTAAGGATTATTCCGGGTATTAACATCGTAGGCGATATGGGGCTTTCAAACCGGCCAAACATCAGCATGAGGGGTTCATGGGGAAGAAGATCAAAAAAAGTATTGTTGATGGAAGACGGATCACCAGCAGCTCCTGCTCCCTACATTGCCCCTGGAGCATACTACAATCCCGTTAGCGACCGCCTGCAGGCGATAGAGGTCTATAAGGGAGCTGATATGCTTCGATATGGCCCAAATAATATGTACGGCGGAGTGAACTATATTACTGCTTTACCTCCTCAGCTACCCGAACTACGGCTAAAGTTTATGGGAGGTCAACGAGGTTATGCGACAGGGCTGTTTTCTTATGGTGGAACCTGGAACAACCTTGGAGCATTGGTAGAATCGGTTTACAAGAAATTTGATGGATTCACCGACAATTCATCTGTAGAACTCTTGAACTTAAATGCCAAAATTTTTGCTAAGCTTTCCGAAACACAGTCCCTATATTTCAAAATAAGCGGGCAATATGAGACCAACCAGGCATCGCTTAGCGCATTGACACCCTTTTCGTTCGAGACAGATCCTACCCAAAATCCATTTGATGCAGACGTATTTACTATGCGACGGTATGGGCTGGATATTATCCACAAATGGGCGGCGCCACGTTCCCGCATCAGTCTTACGTCTAAGATCTATGCATCTGATTTTGAGCGGGATTGGTGGAGGCAGGTTTCTACCGTAATCACTGCAGCTGACGTACGCAACTACGTTGGTGAACAAATTTACCGTCAACGATATAGCTATCTGAACGACGCGCAATTTGGCGAAAACGACTTTGTGAGAGTAGGAAGAGTCATCAATGGCAGAGAAAGCATAACAGATAGCAGATGGGTTTTTACTGTATCTGGTTTACAGGAGACGTTAAATGCCGATTGGGATTCCTGGGGAAACAGTCATCATTTCGAAGCGGGGTTTAAGCTACATCAGGAGTCTTACTCAGATCGCTTTATTGTCGCAGATAGCTCTCGCTGGGCCAGAAGCGGAAGAACAACTACTGATCTGGAGTATTACTTATGGTCGGCCTCAGGATTTTTAAGAAATGAATTTAATTTTAACAAGTTAAGCATTACACCAATAGTTCGCGTAGAACACATCCAGATGTACCGGCAGAACTTGTTGGCATTGTCTCAAAACCCAGATATCAATAGCCCCGACGAAGAAAAGCACAACAGCGCTTACAATGTGGTACTGCCAGGAATTACAGCAAGCTATCTTTCGAACTACGGCGAGTTTTATGGTAGTATATACAGAGGGTTTATTGCCCCTTCAAAAGTTTTTGGCTTTCTGGTTGAAAGAAATGGTGTGCTTACGAATCCACTCGCAGGAGAGAATGTGAATATCGAGCCTGAACTGAGTATAAATACCGAAATCGGCTGGCGAGGCGGTCTTTTCTCCGGTGTCTTAGAAGGACAGGTAGCGTATTTTCGCAATACTATCGAAAATTTTGTGGCTGGAGGAGAAAATGAATTATTCATGGAGCCCGGAAAGATGCTCGTCAGGGGGTTAGAAACCGGGCTGAACACAAAGCTGACCTCCCGGGAGTCTGCTCACCAGTTGAGTCTCATCGTCAACGCCACCTTTTTGCATTCGAAAGTACTATCGGGTGCGCTATTCGACAGAGACATGTTTGGTCAGGTAGTGCATAGTGATGCTACTAAGCAGGAATTCATCAACCGTGTGAATGAAAACCGGCAGGCGTACAATCTATTTACAACTGATACGGATGGCAATGAAGTGGCTATGAATGAGGTGAACATCACCGAAGACGATTTTCACAACATCAGCAAGGCAATCGTAAGACTTGGCATTGGCAATATAGAAGATACTAAAGCACCCTACACTCCCGAGATAAGTCTTACTACAGGATTTGACTATAACTACAAAGCATTTAATGCCGGGATATTGGGAAATTATGTGGGAAGTCAGTACACAGAATTTATGAACTTTAAAAAGGAGTCAGCAGATGGCGCCATTGGCAGGTTACCTTCGTATTTCACGTTAGATGCTTATTTGAATCGCGATATTTCGATAAAAGGCAAAACCGTCATAAATGCTTTTGTCAATGGCAAAAATCTAACCAACCACATATATAAGGCTTCCAGGTTAAACCGGGCCGCCTCAGGATTGTTTCCCGGAGGGTTCAGGCAATTTATTTTCGGTATAAACATCAGAATATAAGGCCACAATTCGTAAGAAAGACTTTATGTAACCATCATTGTGCATTTTAAGGTTACATACGAGGCACGGTAGCTCGCCGTGCCTCACTTTTTTACACCATTTTTCAGGTATGTATCTTGCTAAATTTTTAAAGCCATGATATATCCACCTCGGGATTTTCACGCGCAAATCGCTTGAGCAGGTTTTTTGGATGATGAACAGTCTTCAGGCTCCACTCTACTCGTTTGCGGAAGATTTCCTCCGGCGTAAGGCCCCACTGTATTGAAGGATCACGGCGTAGCTTCCGGGTGAATTCGTAGAGGACAATAGCCACAGAAACGGAAATGTTAAAGCTTTCGGTAAAACCCGCCATGGGGATTTTCATGCGCACATCTGCTGCATTGAGGATATCGTCTGAAAGGCCCTCTTTTTCTCTTCCGAAATAGAAAACCGACTTTTTCCGGTAATCAAATTCCTCCAACTCGCAGTCAGCCTGGTGCGGTGAAGTAGCCACAATTTGGTAGCCACGCTTTCGAAAATCCCGGATTCCGTTCTCGTCCTGGTGGATATGGATGTCTACCCATTTCTCAGCGCCACGCGCCATTCCATGTTCAATTCTAAACACGTTGGACTTTCTTAAAATATGCATCTCCTGCAGCCCAAAACAGTCACAGGTTCGCACCAGTGCGCTGGCATTGTGCTCCTGGTAGATGTCTTCAGCCGCCACGATAAAATGACGTGTGCGCTGCGCCAGCACGTTCAAAAATGTTTCCTTTCTCTGCGCTGAAAGAAACGACTCAAGAAATTGAAGGAGTTTCTCCATCCTCTACGCTTCTCAGGGTATCTAAAATGGTATTGAGCCGTTTTACTTCCTCCACGCTTACAAAGCGAAATTGCTCAATTTCCGCATCGATAATTACCGAAAGCTCTTCGATGAACTGCAAACCCCTTTCGGTGATAGAGATATCGACCTGCCTACGGTTTTCTGAGCATATTTCCCGATTTACGTAGCCTTTTGACCGCAGCTTTTCCACCAGCCGCGAGGTGTTCGACATCTTGTCAATCATCCGTTCGGTTAGCATTTTCAGAGGTACGGCGCCAGGGTACTGCCCCCGTAGTATGCGAAGTATATTGAACTGCTGAATTGAAACATTATAAGGCCGCAAAAGCCTGTTTTGCCGGGAGGTAAGCCATATAGAGGTATAGTTGATGTTGATAATCGCTTTTTGGTATTCGTCTTTAAACGCTTTTTGCTTTATCTCGTCTTCCAGCCGCATTTGCTTAGTGTCAGTGTTTCTAAAATTCCTTATTTTCAAATATATACATTAGTAATTATTGTCAAAACATTGATTGAGAGATATTGACTTCGCATGTGTTTTTGAGTGAACAAAATAGAGATATGATCACCAGTGAAAGACAGGGTGTGGATTGGGCATCGCCTGAAGCAGGGTTTTGGAGGAGTCCGGCTTATATGCGGCACAAAAAAAACAGCGCTTTGGATAAAGCGCTGTTTTCGAAAAGCTCACAATTAAGTAAAAGTTTTACTTCATTGATTTTATTTGGGTTCAGTTGCAATGTTAACAAAATCTTTCTTTCCGTCCTTACTTTTTTCGCAATATTTTTAAACATCCCCCATCTTTTATTGACAATCAGATAACATTGTATGACCACCTCCGTTAGTAAAATCTATACACCATATTCTGACACTGGAGTACAATGCCGTTAGTAACCTTTAATATTATACGAACGCTTCATTTCAAGACATTCCGGGGAGCCTTTCCACGGGGGTTCGTGCTCGTTTTTTAGAATACCGGCATATCCATTTCCAGATCATCATATTCACGTAAGAACTTTTAACTATTTAATTATGAAAAGGATTGTTGTTAACCGTAACGATTATCAATTGATTACCAATTTTATGAAAACAAATGGCGGCGCCTTGTCGAAATACAGTTTTTCAAAACTATCCGAAGAGCTGAAAGACGCCGAAGTAGTAGATACCAACGCTGCGCCTGAGAACACCATAGGCCTCAATTCTGAAGTGGAGGTTATGGAAACGGGCTTAAAGCGAAAAATGAAAATAAAGCTGGTACATCCCAAGGATGCTGATCCTAAGAAATTTTACATTTCGGTCTTTGCCCCTATTGGCACGGCGCTTATCGGCTACCAGGCCGGAGATACCGTAGAGTGGGAAGTGGGCGGAAAAATCAGGCAGTTTGAAATTCTCACTGTCTCTAATTGAGAACTGCTCATTTGAGGCTGTCCAAGAAGTTTACCAGTCCAAATGGACTGGCCCAACAGCAAAGCACTGGGCAAAAGCTTTTTGGACAGTTTTTTTATCTCTTCCGTTAACATCTCCCGCCCTCAATTTATGATGCCAGGATTCCCGTCTGCCAGTATCATTGTGTCTTTCTTTTCTTATTTTTGACAAAAACGAGGGTTTTCTATGCAGGAATGTACACTTTGCGGCGGCAGAAAGCTTGAGAAAATCGATCCCCCAAACGATCCCCGGCACTATTTCCTATGCCGCAATTGTCACCTTATTTTTGCAGACGCGCGTTTCTACTTATCGCCTCAAGAAGAGAAACGAAGGTACCTGCACCATCAAAACACAATAGACGATGCCGGCTACGTGGCATTTCTTCAAAAAGCCATTGCCCCTACCCTGCCTTTTATTCCCCCAGGCTCCACTGGTCTCGACTATGGCAGCGGTCCTTCGCGTGTACTCTCACAGCTCCTGGGCCGGCACTCCATTTCCTGCCACAACTACGATCCTCTATTTGGCATTGACCATCCCGGACAAGAATACGATTTCATTTTTGCTACGGAGTGCTTCGAGCATTTCCACCATCCTGCTACAGAAATGGAACGCATACTACAGCTCCTCAAACCCGGCGGGTACCTGTGCATCATGACGGCTTTGTGGCGTCAGCAGGAAGACTTTGACAACTGGCACTATAAGCGAGATGCTACGCATGTGAGCTTTTACCACCGCGAAAGCATCTCGTATGTGGCGCGAAAATTCAACTTTGCCGGGATTCACGACGACGGCGAACGGGTCGTGATATTGAGGCGGAAGAGCTGACTTGCACAGGCAATTAATCTCGATTAAGCAACAGAGCTGAATTTGGGTTAAATACTGTCTGTAACCACTTTGTAGGTAGGATCTTCATAGTAGTTAACTTCAATGATGGCAGAAGCGTTGTCCAAAAGTTTGCGGCAATCTTCACTTAAATGCCGTAAATGAACCTTCTTTCCCACTTTCGCATAACGCTCGGTAATTTTATTGAGCGCTTCAATGGCCGAGTGGTCTACCACACGCGACTCCCTGAAATCGATCACTACGTGTTCGGGGTCATTGAAAATGTCGAATTTTTCGCCAAAGGCAGCGGTGGAGCCGAAAAACAACGGACCGTAAATTTCATAGTGTTTGTACCCTTGCTCATCCACGTATTTCCGAGCTCGGATACGCTTGGCATTTTCCCAGGCAAACGCCAGGGCTGAGATGACCACGCCGATGATGACCGCCACTGCCAGGTTGTGAAACACCACGGTAACGCCTGCCACCAATATCATCACGATCACATCGGTGAGCGGCACTTTTTTAAATATGCGGAGGCTGGCCCACTCAAAGGTGCCTATGGCCACCATAAACATAAGGCCCACCAGGGCTGCCATGGGCACCTGCTCAATAAGCGATGAGCCAAATAGAATAAACGTCAACAACGCCAGCGCGGCCACTATTCCAGAAATGCGGTTTCTGCCACCCGAGCTCACATTGATAATGCTTTGCCCTATCATGGCACAGCCACCCATGCCACCGAAGAAACCGGTAACCAGGTTAGCGGCGCCCTGGGCCACAGCCTCTTTATTGCCCCTACCCCGCGTTTCGGTCATTTCGTCAATAACGGTGAGCGTAAGTAAACTCTCGATCAAGCCCACCAAAGCCATGATCAGTGAGAAAGGAAAAATGATTTTTAGGGTTTCAAAGTTCAACGGTACCATGGGGATATGAAACGAAGGCAGACCGCCGGAAATAGAGGCAATATCGCCCACGGTGCGGGTTTGAATGCCTCCAAAAATGACAATTCCCGACACCACCAAAAGGGCTGTGAGCGAAGAAGGCACTGCTTTGGTTAACTTGGGCAGAAAGTGAATAATGGCCATAGTAAGCACTACAAGGCCTATCATTGTCCATAAGGCCGTGCCCGAAAGCCAGGATGTTACCCCGCCTGTTTCCACTTTAAATTGGGCAAATTGCGACATAAATATGATTATCGCCAGGCCATTTAAGAAACCGAAAATGACCGGATGCGGCACCAGGCGAATGAATTTTCCCAAGCGGAAAAAACCGATGGCCATTTGTATCAAACCCATCAATACTACGGCGGCAAACAAATACTCCACGCCATGCAAGGCCACGAGACTTACTACCACTACGGCAATCGCTCCGGTAGCGCCCGAGATCATCCCCGGTCTACCTCCTAAAATTGACGTTATGAGTCCAATAATAAACGCCGTATAGAGCCCGATGAGTGGGCTTACATTGGCGATGATGGAAAATGCCACCGCCTCCGGTACCAAAGCCAGGGCCACCGTAAGGCCCGAAAGAACTTCGTTTTTCAGATTGAGTTGGTTGTTTTTAAATCTCTCGATGAAAACCATGTTGTTTTTGTGTTACTGTTAAAATTAGACAATCAGTTGCCCGGCAGCATCGGCCAAAACGCCTTGCCAATGTGAGCAAATCCATGTAAAAGGTTGACTAACAATAACTCAGGGTGGAGTGATATGGGAATCCATTTTTGATCTTATCATAAAAACGGGTGCAAAGGTAGTGATTTTTCAACCAAATAAAACAATTGTTGTGAAAGATTGACCTAAATCATCGGAGAAATGCAAAATTCTAAAAGTTGCGTTTTGTGCCGGACCAACTACCTATTGGTGAATACTGGCTTGAAACCCACCACGAGGATATCATCAATTTGCTCGTCTTCACCTTGCCAGGCCGTAAGGGCTTCTTCCAGGAGTTCGGGCGCCGTACAGATATCTCCACCGCCGGCGTCGGTCAATAATTTCCTGAATCGTGGATACATAAACTTCTCATGGTCCGGACCGCCGAACTGATCGGCATAGCCATCAGAAAAAATAAAAAAGACATCTTCTTCATGGCAGGAAATGGTGTGATTGCTGAATTGAAGTTTTTTCCCTGCGAGTGAATGCCCTACTGAAAATTTGTTCGCCGGGGTAACGGTCAGCTTTCCTTCTCTCAGGAGGTACAGCGGGTTTTTGGCGCCGGCATATTGCATAACATTCGTTTCTGTATCCAATATGCAGATAGCGACATCCATCCCATCTTTGAACCGGGAGTTTTCACCCTTGTGCCTCAGTTCACTGATGATTTCCGCATTTAACTGATCCAGGATGGCAGCGGCGACCAGCTCTTTTTGAGCATAAATGCAGTGGTTGAGCAAGTTGTGCCCCAATGTGGCCATAAGGGCGCCACTCACCCCATGACCAGTGCAGTCCACCACGGCCAGCACCAACTGCTTTTCTATCAACTTAAACCAGAAAAAATCTCCGCTCACCACGTTTTTTGGTTTGTTGAATACAAAAGAATGCGGCAAGTATTTTTTCAGCGAATCGCCGGAAGGAAAAAGACTCCTTTGAATCTCACTGGCGGCCCTTATGCTATCCACGACTTCAGCATGTGCAAGCTCAAGGGCTTCCCGCTGCGAGTTGATCTCTTCGTTCTGCTCCATTACTTCGGCAGTTCTTTCCCGCACTTGCTCTTCCAGCTTTTTTCGCTGCACTTTCAACATGTTCATTCGCAGAAAATAAAAAGAAAAGAAACCTGCCAGTAAGAGGATTGCCACCAATATTTTAAACCACCAGGTAAGCCAAAAAGGAGGGTTCACGCTTATCAGCAGTGCAATTTCGTCAGAACTCCATTCGCCCAGGTTGTTGCGTGCCCGCACCCGAAAGCGATAGGCGCCGGGATCAAGGTTAGTATAGGTAACGCTGTTGGTACTGCCCGCATCACGCCAGTCTTTGTCAAACCCTTCGAGCATATAGTTGTATTTCCGCCTGTCTGGATTAATAAAGTTAAGCGATGCGTAGTGAAATGTAAGCACAGACTGGTCGTATGAAAGCTCAATATTCTCCGTATAGGAAATGTGTTTGGTGAGAATGGCCTCATCGACATCACTGCTTTCAATGGGCACAGGGTTGTTAAAAATGAGAAAATCGGTCAGTACCAAAGGAGGGTTGTATGGAACAAAAGACACCTGCTGTGGGTCAAATTCATTGAGTCCGTTTTTGCCCCCAAAATACATCAGTCCTTTGCTGCTTTTAAGGTAAGCGTGGCGCGAAAATTCATTGGACTGCAGGCCGTTAGCCGTTGTGTAGTTTGTAAAAGTCTCTTTCACCGGGTCAAACTGAGAAAGGCCCTTGTTGGTACTTAGCCATAGATTGCCGAGGCTATCTTCCAAAATGCCCCATATTACGTCGTTTGGCAGGCCTTCATCAAGTCCATACGTTTTAAACTGATCTGCCTTGCGGTCGTACCTGTTGAGACCCGCGAGCGTACCTATCCAGAGGTATCCCCTGCTGTCCTCATAAAAGCAATTAATCCCGTTGTGGCTAATGCTGTTCTCATCATCCTTGCTTTTGAAGGTTGTAAAGGTTCGTGTTTTGAGGTGAAGCCGGCTTACTCCGCCCCCGTCAGTGGCTATCCACAGGTATCCCTGACTGTCCAGGTAGATATCATGCAGGTTATCGTAGCACAGGGAGTTTTCATTGTCGGGATTATGCCTGAAATGTACAAATGTTTCCTTCCCCTGTTCCAGCAGACTCAACCCGCCGCCATACGTAGCAAACCACAGGTTGTCATCTGAATCGCGCAATATTTTAAAAACATTATTGCTGCTCAGGCTCGTCGGATCACCCGGGACATGCTTAAAATGCTTGTATAGGTTGGTGGTGGGGTTGAACATGGTAACGCCAGCACCCCAGGTTCCCATCCACAGGTTACCGTTCAGCCCTTCTTCTATGGTCAGGGCAAAGTCGCCGCATATACTGTTTTTGTTTCCGGGAATATGCCGATACCGGGTAAATGTTCCCAAGCGACTGTCGAGCCGGTTGAGTCCACCACCGTCGGTGCACACCCAAATGTTATGCTGGGAATCTTCGTAAACGGAGGTGATTTTATTGTCGCTCAGGCTATTGGCCGAAGAGGTCTTTCTGTAATAATTGAATTTGTGACCATTGTTGTAGAAACTTATCCCATCACCGAAAAAACCCACCCATACATTCCCTGTTTCATCTTTATAAATGGAATAAACGGAATTGTTGGCTATACTATAGGGATCTATTTCGTCGTACGTGTAGTGTTGTTTAATTCCCTTGTCCGGGTTGAAGAGCAGGAGCCCGCCGTTTTCAGCGCCTACCCATAGGTAACCGTTGTCGTCCTCATTAATGGCGTAGATCGTCGGCGAATTTAGCCCTTCGGGTTTCCCCACTCTTTCTAAAACCTGCACAAATACATGGTTTTGTGGATCGTGTTTCAGCAGGCCATGGTCCGTGGTTCCTACCCAGAGATTGTTGCTTTGGTCTTCAAATATCGACCTCACAGCACTCCAGGGTAACGGTTGCCCATTTGCGTTGACTGCCCCCGGCCTGATGAATGTGCCCCGCTCTTTGTCAAGCAGGTTTATACCGTTTTTGGTTCCCACCCAAAGGCGTTCCCGGCTGTCTTCCAACACTACCCGCACCTCATTGTCGCTTAGCCTGGCCGAATCAGATCTGTTCCACTTAAAATGCCTGAAAGTGTTAGCTTTTCGATCGTAAACGTTCAGACCACCGGCATCTGTAGCAATCCAAATATTGCCATTGCGGTCTTCACATACGTCGTTGATGTAGTTGTTGGAAATAGTATTCTCATTGTCTGCCGAGTGTTGAAAAGAACGAAAGGCTTCCTTTTCCCGATCGAAGAAGTTCAGGCCACCGCCCCAGGTAGCTATCCATAGGTTGCCGTCGCTATCCTCTATTGCCTTCCTGATATTGTTGTTGCTTATCGAAGCGGGGTTAGAAGGATCGGCCTTGTACACTGTAAATTTATAGCCGTCGTATTTGTTCAGGCCGTCCCGGGTAGCAAACCACATGAAGCCCTGCTGATCCTGGATAATGCCGGTAACCGAGCTTTGCGACAAGCCATCTGAGGTTTTGATATGCTCGAATCGCAGCAATGGGCTTTGCGACAAAACGAACTGCGGCAGTAGCGCCAAACAAATAAAACAGAAAAATTTCAAGCCTCGCTTTCTTTAAAATGTGTTTCTACAGAAAAACAAAAATAACGCAATGATGCTTTAATATGCCAGAAAAACGAAGAAAACCCCTTGGTTGTAAGTTTTATGAAAAAGGAAAAAAGAATTTCTCAAGTTTTTGCTTTCAACTTCAAAAAATAGTTAGTTTTGCAGCCTCAAAGGCCAAAGTGGCGGAATTGGTAGACGCGCACGTTTCAGGGGCGTGTGGGCTATGCCTGTGCGGGTTCGACTCCCGCCTTTGGTACAAAAGGGATTGCAACTATGTGGGTTGTAATCCCTTTTTTTATTCCTTCCGGTTTCCGGATACGGGATCCCGCCTCCCAAAAGCGAGCTTAATAGCCGACAACGCTTTTTCAGGATAAATAGAAACGCACAAAAAGTCTTATCGACCGGCACAAACGACAGGTTCGGAAGGCGCCGATGCTGTATGATGCAAACGGATTTGTATAAATATTTTAAATGTTTTTTATAAAAACAATAAATGAAAATATATGGAAAACATCCCGGATATTCGCACCGTCATCAAACGAAAAAAAGAAATGATAACAGCCACATTGAAAAAGCGAGGCCCGGAAATTTCGGGCATCAGCCAGCAAGATGTAAAACAGAAAATCACCGTAGCCCGTGGTGATGGCATCGGTCCTGAGATAATGGATTCCGTACTGTGCATCCTGAACGAAGCCGGGGCGGACATCGAAATCGATGAAATTGAGATAGGCGAAAAAGTATACCTGAACGGCAACACCTCTGGTATCAATGCGGAGGCGTGGGAATCAATCAGAAACAACAAGGTGTTCCTGAAAGCGCCCATCACCACCCCGCAGGGAGGAGGATACAAGAGCCTGAATGTGACGATGCGAAAAATATTGGGGCTCTACGCCAACGTTCGGGCCTGCAAGAGCTACCATCCGTACATCCAAACGAAACATCCAAAAATGGACGTTGTGATCATTCGTGAAAATGAAGAGGACCTCTATGCGGGCATCGAACACCAGCAGACAGATGAGGTAGTGCAGTGCCTCAAGTTAATAAGCCGCCCCGGCAGCGAGAAAATCATTCGCTATGCATTTGAATTTGCGCGGCACAGCAACCGTCAAAAAGTTACCTGCTTTTCCAAGGATAATATTATGAAGCAGACTGATGGCCTGTTTCACCAGGTATTCCTGGAAATTGCCAGAGAATACCCGGACATAGCACACGAGCACAAGATCGTGGATATTGGAACAGCAAAGCTGGCAGATACACCAGAGCAGTTTGATGTGATTGTAACGTCCAATCTATACGGAGACATCATTTCAGATGTCGCCGCACAGATTACGGGTTCCGTCGGCTTAGCCGGCTCGGCCAATATCGGAGCAAAATGCGCGATGTTTGAGGCGATACATGGTTCCGCCCCTGACATCGCCGGACAAGACATCGCCAATCCTTCCGGACTTTTGCAGAGTGCCATATTGATGCTTAACCACCTGGGACAAAGCAGCGTAGCCCAAAAAATCCAAAATGCGTGGCTTAAGACCATAGAGGATGG
>CAYUJK010000027.1:0-3828 GCA_964444895.1 uncultured Roseivirgaceae bacterium | reverse complement strand
CCGAGGAGATGGGGAAAATAATGCGGCAACTGGAAAACGATGTGATGAAGTTGGATATGATCACCAACCGCGGGGTGAAAGTGTGGCCGAACGGGTTTGAAGAAACCTTTTGCACCGATCACTGGCGCTGCCGGTACAAGCCTGTGAAAGGCAAAAAACCAGGCAAATACGACATCATCCAGCTACTGCTAAATGCTGCGGAGCTAAAGATTGACGCGATAAAAACGGAGAATTTATACACATTTGACGGAAAAACAGCCTATTCACTCGGGCAAGGACAATAGTTCTACCCAAGTGTACGCTACAGAAAAACCCACGCTTTTCGGCGTGGGTTTCTCATTGTTAACCTAATTTATATACCAATTAAAAGTATATACGACTTTAATAATAGAGCTATAAAAGCTCCGGTTTAGCGCTACTCCTCTTCCACTGCGCCGTTTTGGATAGCCTCTATCGCATCGGGATGTTCCGGCACTCCGGTGCTTCGGTTAAACAGTCCAAAACCATTGTTTCCTGCGTATCCGTTGTCCCAATAAAAGGGAACCATTCCGTTGTACAGGGCAGCGCGTGTCACGTACTCCAGGTAATAGTTACGCGCTTCCACATGCGCTTCCAGTCCACTGCTGAGGTTTGCCCGCAGCAGTGCGCCATATTCTCCCAGTATTACGGGATATCCCGCATCTATGAAGTTGGTTTTCATCAAGCCAAAAGCCTCATCTACCCAGTCTTCCTGTCCCCAGTTGGAAACATCTCCACCTTCAAATGGCGCCCCCCACTGGGTCTTGATTTCACCTTCTTCCATCAGGGCGAAATCATAAGGATCGTAGAAATGAACTTCCACCATCAGCCTGTCATCCGTCGGGTCATCAGGGATTTCGAAATAGTCGACCGTGTGCCCAATGTTCGTGTTATATCCCTGAACTACCAGGTGGCGATACGTATTGCGACCTCCGGTAGCCCTTACTGCATCTACAAATGTTTGGTTAAAAGAGTTTTGAACTTCGGCATTTTCTGCTGAAGGTGCTCCCCAGTCGTTTTCCACGTGTACCTCATTAGTACCGGCAAATAGCAGATGGTCGTCATAGTCGCGAAAGTAAACTGCAATTTGCTTCCACAGGGTGTCGAGCTTGTCATTGATGGCGTCCTGGTTGTCATAGTCAGGATGATTCATCCATCCGCCATCCCAGTGAATGTTAATAATCGCATACATATCATTGTCAAGCACGTAGTTGACCACTTCTTCCACGCGCTGCAGCCACGCCAGCCTGATTTTATTGTTGGTGCCGGCTTGTATTTGGTGAGACCAGGACACGGGGATGCGAACAGCATTAAAGCCTGCGTCTTTTACAGCATCGACAAGAGCCTGGTTAACTGCAGGATTTCCCCAAGATGTTTCATTTCCGGAATACACCCCATTGTTGACCAGGATAGCCTCAAGGGAGTTGCCGAGGTTCCATCCAAGTCCCATCAGTTGAGATAACTCAATGGCAGTAAGCTCGCGCATTCCGGTATTGTCAGGCTCAATATAATCCTCGAACACCGGTTCTTCGTCTACCGGTTCTCCGGGTTCTTTTCCCGCCTGATTCAGGGTGATGACAACATCGTCTGCGCCGTCCGCAGAGAGGGTAATGGTGGCACTTCGGCTGTCTTCCGATTCATTGGCCTCCGCTGTGATCGCCACAGCTGTCGTGCCTTCTCCAGACGCCAGAGCGGGTGTGGCCCACGAAGAGGGGTCGTGCTGAAGTACCCAGGCAGTATTGCTGAATACATTGAGTGTCTTTTCGCCACCCGCGGCATCAAACTGCATGATGGCTGGGTTGGCAGAGAGGGTGATATCTGTGAATGTTTCTCCACCAGAATCATCAGAACATCCAGCAAAAGACCATAAAAAGCCAATCACTCCCAACAAAAACACTCGCTTAACTATCCTTTCCATAAAAAAAATCATTTTCTACTTTGAAATTCTATCAACAGACTATACAAAAGAAGCCGCGCCGCGAAAATCATTTTCTCTTCCAACACCCATCCTTTTTTATCGCAGCACGACTCCGAGTGCTAATCAGTTATACTTCTTATATCTAATCACAAACTACTTGATCTACTCCACGGGCACGAAGATATACGTCATCGGCATCTCATCTTCCCCAGAGAGTTCGAATGATCTGGTAGCCTGTAGTAATAACGCATTTTCCTCTATTCTATAGATGGTCAGGTCTCCCCAGTCCGCAACAGCGTAATCGCATGTCCAGGGGTGCAAAACACCAACTGACAACGTAAGCGTGTTAGCTTCCATGTCCAATTCCCAGGTGCCGTTTAGTTCGACTACCTCTTCAGAGGCCAAAACGTCGCCTTCTTGAGGCATCCCTTGTCGTTCAGTAGTTTCGGTTGTCTCTTCATCAACATAGGTGTATGTTCTCACCCGTTGATTGACGACTACCGTTCCATTAGACTCAAACTTCATGGTTCCATAGTCTATTCCGGCTTCACCCGCGGCGTAATGTTCGCCAGGAAGAGGATTCCAGGCCCAGGTAGCATAGTCAGAGAACATCATAGGGCCTTGCTCAGCTCCCCAACTTGTTGCTACATCATACGTACGCTCCGAATCAATCTTCCACGTTTTCGCTACAATCATATTTTTTATGGCTTCTGACGGGTCGCCACCTGCAGCAGCACTAGGTACAAGATGCAATGAAATATACTCATCTTTTACCGCATCTCGCTGGCCCAACCATAGGTTAGAAATGTTGCCAAAAGGATCGTATTGCGCCTTTATGATGCGCATGGAATTTTCAGCGGTGGTGCCTATGTTCAACCATCCCCCCACATTTGAAACCAATTGTATGGATTGACCAAAATCGATATTGTTTTTATCGTCTACTGAATAAGTGCCTTCGTATGTCTCAGCTCCTACAACAATTTCGTAAGTGCCTTCATTTCCGTCGCCTTTTGCAAAGGTAATAGAGATGGCTTCGAAAGCGGCTGCATCGTAAGGAGGCACCCAGGTTGTAAAGGCAAATCCGTCGGGCTGGTCTGCTGTGGAGGCCACTTCGTTGAGTTCCGCCCCGTCCAGTCCATGCCAGTTGTACGGATAATTCAGGTTTACCTTCCAGGTTTTTGACGTCGTAACGTTGGTCGTCAGGTCCGTAATGGCATCACCACTATAAGGAGGCTCTGGATCGGGTAGATCAGCTGGAACCCAATTGTCACTATACTCTTTCGAGATGTAGTTCAAGATGATCACTTCGGCTTTCGACGCGTGCTGTACAGCAAGTTGCATCGCATCTTCTGTTAATGTGATTACCTTCATCATACTAAAGTCATTTCCTGCATCGGTAGCGGCCCAGGAGTTTTGTAATGGCCACACATCGGTAAGAGTAAGGGTTTTTGCGTTAATATCGAGGTAGTAAGTTCCTTCTTCGGTGCCTCTTCCGGTAGTCAATTTGTGATCTACGGTCACAAAAGGACCACCTTTTAGGTTGAACGTCATTGTGCCATAGTCTCCGGGGTCAGCAATCCAGTCATTACCTTGTACAGAAGGGTCCCACATCCAGCAATCCTCACCTTCACAGGTATTACCCCAACTCCAGTTTTCATGAGCGAAATATAACGGGCCATTGAAGTATTTGGAAACTCCATCAGCGTCAAAATCGAGTAACCAGGTTTTCTCATTGCCTGGCCCGCCTGAAAGCAATAACCACAACGGGTCATTTACATAATTCAGGTTATCATCGGTTACCTCTATCGTAATGGGGTCCATCTCTACGATTCCTCCCGCGGTAACAGCGGAAAACTTGATGACATACTCTCCCTGAAAGGCAAAGCGAATGG
>CAYUJK010000026.1:15314-17783 GCA_964444895.1 uncultured Roseivirgaceae bacterium | reverse complement strand
CCATGCAGATCAGCAACAACCCGAACTTCACCCCTGCCACGCAATGGGAAGCCTACAAGCCTACCGTGGTCGACTGGCGAATCATACCGGCAGGCGACGGAAAGAAAACAGTATACGGCAGATTCAGAGACGAGGCTGGCAACATATCAGAGGTTCATTCCGCCAGCGTCATCCTGGACACACAACCGCCAGTGGGCAAGATATCCATTAACAACGGGCAGAAATTCACCAGCCATCCCGAGGGAAAAGTTACGCTAAACATCGCCTATGACGGCGACGACGTGGTGGGAATGCAAATTGCCAATACGCCCGATTTTAGTGGAGTAAAACTGACACCCGTGACCAAAGAAGTAACAGACTGGCAACTGGAACCGGGGGAAGGACTTAAAAATGTATTTTTACGCCTTCAGGATAAGGCAGGCAACTACTCCAATGTGTACAATACCAACATCGTGGTAGACCGGCAGGCTCCTGAAAATGCCGACATCAAAATTAATAATGGCGAACCATGGGTAACGAACCCCAGCCGCAGGGTGGCCCTTTCTCTTACTGCTACCAATGCACTGAAAATGAAAGTAAGCAACAGCCCCGATTTTGCAGATGCAGAGTGGATGCCCTACCGCACATCCATAGGATGGACACTGGAAGGTCCCGAAGGTGAGCACACCGTTTACGCCATTTTTGCCGATCAGGTCGACAATGTAACCACTCCCGTAAGTGCTAAAATCAAGTCGGACTTCACTCCTCCGGCAGTCGGCAAGTTTGCCATAGAAGGGGAAAAGAAATACACTAACGACCCCCAGAAGAGGGTGAAGCTGGTACTCGAAGTACAGGGTGCTACAGAGATGGCGGTAGATAACATGCCCATTAATGAAAATTCCACCTGGGAGCCCTTCAAAGCGGAAAAAGCGTGGATTTTGAGTAACGAAGACGGCCTTAAAACAGTCTATGCGCGTTTTAGGGATCAAGCTGGAAACGTAACAGCAGAACAAACAGCACGGGTTATGCTGGACAGGGTTCCACCTACGGATCCTGAAATCGCCATCAACCGGGGTGATGAGTGGATGACCAGCAAGGACGGGCGGGTGACACTCTATCTTAAGGCAGTAGGTGCTTCTGAGATGCAGGTAAGCAACACCGCCAACTTCGCCAGCGCACCGTGGGAAGGCTATTCAGCAATCAAAGAAAACTGGCCGGTGGACCTGAAAAGCCGGGAAGCCGTCGTATATGCGAGGTTCAGAGACGAAGCAGGCAACCAATCGGGTGTGGTAAGCTCCAGTATAAAAATTGACGTAACGCCGCCCCAAAACCCCAAGATCATCGTCAACAATGGAGACAAGTACCTTACAAACCGGGAAAGAAAAATGACGATAGGCATCAGCGTGGACGGAGCGAAATGGATGAGACTGAGTACTGATAAGAACTTCCGGGACACCGACTGGGAGCCGGCAGGGGGGATCAAGGAAATGGTGGTACTGGAAGGTGATGGTGTAAAAACCGTATATGCGCAGTTCAAGGATCAGGCAGAGAATGTTTCGGAAATCGTAAGCGACGAGATCATACTCGATACCACACCTCCAAAGTTCATTTCCTTCCGAATAGACGATGGCGCCGAGTGGACCAACAATACCGAAAAGAAAGTAACGCTTGATATCGAAGCAGAAGGTGCAACGGAGATGCGCGTGGACCATGACCCCGCCTTCAGCAATGCCCAGTGGCAAAAATACAGTGAGAAAGTAAGTGGCTACACCCTGCCGGGCGACGATGGCGAGAAAATACTGTTTGTGTCTTTCAAAGATGAAGCGGGAAACATCAGCCCGGCGTACAGCGCAAAAATCAACCTGAAAAGGAGCTTCTAAATATATAGAGGTTAACAAAAGAGCCGGTCAGCTTCTCGTTGACCGGCTCGTAAATAGGTTGACTGACGGGTATTTATTCCATCAAAATTCTCTACTCTTCGGCGTGCTCTTCTTTCACTACGGCTTTCTCATTATTACCCATCACTTTTGCTTTTATTTTTATCTCAAGCTCTTCCATCAGTTCCGGGTTGTCTTGCAGCAGCACTTTCACCGCATCACGTCCCTGCCCCAGCTTATTGCCTTCGTAGCTGAACCACGACCCCGATTTCTGAATGATATCGAGTTCTACCCCGAGATCTACAATTTCACCCACCTTAGAGATTCCCTGGCCATACATGATGTCAAACTCCACTACCTTAAACGGTGGCGCCACTTTGTTTTTCACCACTTTTACCCGGGTGCGGTTGCCCAGAATATTATCAGCACTTTCTTTTATCTGCCCTATTCTGCGGATATCAAGCCTTACTGAAGCGTAAAATTTAAGAGCGTTACCCCCGGTGGTGGTTTCCGGATTGCCAAACATCACCCCGATTTTCTCGCGAAGCTGGTTGATAAAAATACATGAACATCCCGTTTTGTTGATGGTGCCGGTAAGCTTCCGCAGCGCCTG
>CAYUJK010000026.1:7008-15214 GCA_964444895.1 uncultured Roseivirgaceae bacterium | reverse complement strand
AACCAGGCAAAAGGACAATTAAAGATTGTACGTGAGGCCCGCCCCAATGAGGCCTGGCTAAGCGACCCTCATTACCCCGACTCGCTCAAAAGAAAAATAAAACTGGTGGATGAGATCCGGCGCTTTGCTTTTGACTCGCTCGGCATCAACTATTCGGAAAATTACACCACCATGTACGATCAACAAGGCAAGCCGCTGATGTTCGTGGTAACGGCCTGCCCGCCGTTTAAGCTGGAGGCTGTCGAATTCAAATTTCCGATCCTGGGTTCATTCACCTACAAAGGTTTCTTTGACGAAAAGAAGGCTATCGAGTTAGCGGATCAACTGAAATCGGAAGGCTATGACACCAACATTCGCACAGCAAGCGGGTGGAGCACATTAGGATGGTTTAAAGACCCGATCCTTTCCGAAATGCTGACCCGCAGTGACGGCTACCTGGCCGAAACCATCATCCATGAACTCACACATGGCACCCTATTTGTAAAAGACAGTCTGAAATTCAACGAAAACCTTGCTACCTTTATCGGATCGCATGGCGCCAGAATTTTCCTGGAAAACCGGTTTGGAGGCGATTCTAATGAGTACATCCAATATATTGACCACTGGGAAGACCGGAAACTATACCGGAATCACATCCTCAGGGGAGCGCAACACCTGGATTCTCTCTACACAACATTCGATGCCGATATGACCGATGAAGCCAGGGCAGAGATGAAAAACAAAGCCATAGAGGTCATCATAGATGCTGTGGATACACTGGCACTCGCGGATAAGGAAAGGTACAAAACCTACCTGGCCGAGCGCGAGATAAACAACACGTTTTTTATGTCGTACATTCGCTACCACGGAGACATAGAACTGCTGGAAGAAGAACTAAGAAACCAATATGGAGGAAACATCAAAAAAATGCTGGAAAGTTATAAAGCGAAATTCCCATCGTTGTAGCACGGGTTTACCATCTAAAATATGAGTAAAAAACTAATATATGCGAGGAGGCTTTTGGTGATCACATCGTTGCTTTTTGTCTCTGCCTTTACTACCAAGGACACCCACCAATACCGTCACATAGAGCAGGATATCCTGAAACGCGGCGAAAAAATGGAATACCGCGTCCGCTATGGCCTTATCAACGCTGCCGAAGCCGTGATGCAAATAGACAACCGCATTCACTGGATGAACAAACGGCCCTGCTACAAAGTAGACATCTACGGCAAAACGGTAGGATTTTTTGACATGATCATGACAGTAAATGACAACTGGGGTTCTTACATTGACACCGCATCCGTATTGCCACAGCGCTTCTACCGCTACATAGAAGAAGGCAAATACCGCAAAAAGGAGATTGTGGACTTTCTCCATCACGAAGACTCTGCGCAGGTACACCGGCTGGACAAGCATACCGGAAAGCTACAGGAAAAGGTAAAATTTCCTATCCCTGACAACGTGCAGGATATGGTGAGCGGCTACTACTACATCCGCACCATGGACTTCTCTGGCCTCAACAAAGACGAAGAGTTCAGGGTTACCGGTTTTTTTGACGACACTACCTACCACCTGAATGTCAAATTTCTGGGCCGTGAAAAACTAAAAACAAAGATCGGCGAGTTTAACACCATCGTCATAAGCCCCATAGTGCCGCCTAACTCGCTATTTCGGGGAAAGAACCCTGTAAAAGCCTGGCTTTCGGACGACCGACGGAAGATTCCGCTGCGTATAAAGGCTGAGCTTCTCATAGGCTCGGTAGAGATCGACATCAACAACTATCAGGCTGGAAAATAAGCACATAGGCAACTGAAAACAACGACTTTCGACGCCTTTTTAAAATGAACAAATGGTAAACTATTTATTAATAAATTGTTATACTTATTTTTCGGCGAAGTAAATATTTTTAAATTGACTACACTTGAATTTAATTTGCGAAGGCTTTAATGTAACTTTTTAAATCCTTGAGTATGTCGAAAAAGGGCAAGAAAATTCTGGTAGTTGACGACGATCCGGATATTTTGGAAATGCTGAAATACAACCTGAAAAAAGAGGGCTACAATGTGATGGTGGAATCAAATGGTAGAAAGGCCCTCGAAACTGCCAAAACCTTTATTCCTGACCTGGTAATACTCGACATCATGATGCCTGACCAGGACGGAGTGGAGACCTGCCGCCAAATGCGCGATATCCCCGAACTATACAATGCATTTATTCTATTCCTCACAGCACGCTCGGAAGAGTACTCCGAGGTAGCCGCTTTTGATATCGGCGCGGACGACTATATCACCAAGCCCATAAAACCGCGCGCACTCATGAGTAGGATCAGTGCCATGTTCCGAAGAGGAGAGCAAAAGCAAAAAGATGTTCACACGGTGACGATAGGCGACCTGGCCATTGACAAAACCAGCTATATCGTAACGTTGAAGGGTGACCAGTTTACGCTCCCCAAAAAAGAATTTGAACTGCTCTACTTCCTGGCTCAAAACCCCAACAAAGTGTTTAGCCGGGATGATCTCCTGCAAAACATCTGGGGTACTGACGTGTACGTACTGGCCAGAACAGTAGACGTACATATTCGAAAAGTGCGGGAGAAAATCGGAGAAGGGTATATTAAAACTGTGAAAGGAGTAGGCTACAAATTTGAATTAGCCTAATTTTGGGCATGATCACCAGTTCGAAAAGTCTCTCGCTGCTGCTGGCAATTTCCATTTCCGTCATCACCACTTCTTTTTTGTCTTTAGTTTCCGGGGTTTCTACTCATGGGCTAATCGTTTGTTTTCTCATTGCCTTTTCCTCTACCTACCTTTTGGCATTCATCGTGTTCGAATTTTTCATTTTTGCCGAAATCAATAAGATCGAAAACAAACTCGAAAAACTGCGCGATGAAGACTTTTCGCTGGCAGACGACTTCGAGCCCTCGGGGCACAGCAACATCCTGTCCCGCATCAATGAGGAAATATTCAACTATGCCAAGCTAAAACACCAGGAGATCGAAAGTCTTAAAAAAGCCGAGACTTACCGTCGTGAATTTATTGCAGATGTTTCTCACGAACTCAAAACGCCCATTTTTGCCGCCCAGGGCTTTGTTCATACGCTGCTGGATGGCGCCGTGAAAGACAAGAGCGTGAGAACCAAGTTCTTGAAAAAGGCGGCAAAAAGCCTGGATGGGCTCGACAGGCTGGTGCAAGACCTGCTTACCATTTCTAAAATGGAAACAGGAGCTATCTCCATGGAATTTGGCACATTTGACATACACAAGCTGGTTACAGAAGTCTTTGATCAGTTTGAAAGTAAAGCCGAAAAAAAGGAGCTGCGCCTGTTGATCAAAGAAAACGCTCCCCGAAACCTGATGGTGTACGCAGACAAGCAACGCATATACCAGGTATTGCTAAACCTGATATCCAATGCGCTCAAATACAAAAAAGAAGGACACGGAAAAGTAGAGATCGAACTTGCTGAAAAAGCCGACCGGGTATATGTGTACGTTCGTGACGACGGCGTGGGAATTCCGCAGGAAGACTTGAAAAGAATTTTCGAAAGATTCTATCGCGTAGAAAAGAGCCGCTCCAAAGACAAAGGAGGGTCAGGACTAGGACTGTCAATCGTAAAGCACATCGTGGAAGCCCACAACTCTCAAATAAAAGTTGCCAGCAAGTACGGTGAAGGCTCCACTTTCTGGTTTTACCTCCGAAAAGCCGAGAGATTAGAAGATGGCGTTTAGTAAAAAAAACACCATCTTCTAATTTTTTACGTCAGCTATTACTTATCTCTGAACAATCTCTCAACATAAATTGACACTGTATAGCCAACTCCTATGGCCATTGTTAGTGCGATAACAAAAAATGATGATAGTAAGAAGAACATAATTTTGATATTTTTGCCTCGAAAAAATTTTACTTGAAGTAATCAATAAAATTCTGTTTGTCAAACCCCATTGTGGCCCATTATTCGTACAATGTAATATTTTCTCAAAAAAATATAATTGTATAATTGATTGATTACATGAAAATTATACTTGTAACCCTAAAGAATACTTTAATCCTATAATGATCAAGCTCCAATTTAGCGATTTAATTGTTTTTGAAGATGAAGACTATGTTATCATCAACAAGCCCTATGGCATTTCCACCCTTGAAGACCGGGCCAGCCCAAACAACATTCTGAAATTAGCCCGCGAATACCAGGAAAACCTGCGCACATGCCATCGCCTCGACAAAGAAACCAGCGGAATACTGGTGCTGGCCAAAAACGACATCGCCTACCGCCACATGAATTCACTTTTTGAAACACGAAAGGTAAATAAAATATACCATGCTGTGGTAACCAGCGTGGAACCTTATAAATACATTATGCTGAGTGCGCCGATAAAAGTTCTCAAAAAAGGACTGGCCAAAATAGACAAACGGGAAGGCAAGGAAGCCCACACGATTTTCAACACACTGAAAATTTTCAGGTACCACTCGCTGGTAGAATGCAACCCCATTACGGGCAGGCTCCACCAGATCCGGGTGCACCTGGCCGAACTGGGCAGCCCCATAGTGGGCGATGTGCAGTATGGGGGAGCCCCATTTTTCCTCTCACAATACAAGAAAAAATTCAACATAAAGAAATATGCCGAAGAACAGCCGCTTATGAGCCGCGTAGCCCTGCACGCCTACTCGATAAAATTTGACAAGCCCGATGGCGCCACCCACAGCATAGAAGCGCCCTACCCAAAAGATTTCACGGCGATGCTCACACAAATGGAAAAGTTTTCATTTTAGCGCTTTTTCAACACCTTCTGGCCTCACCGTTTGAGGCAGATAATCAGCCCGTTAGGCTCCCCCGTTTGTAGCTGAACCATGCCGGTTTCCCATTCCTGGTACTTACACTGCAGTGGAGTGAGTAGATTTTAGGGTTTTGTTACGCTCCTTCATTGTATTTCCAAAAATAAGCTCATATCTTTGCGCTCCGTTTTTTACGGGAAAAAGTAAATAATCATTTAAATTAAAATTAGTGGAAACATTAAGTTATAAGACTATTTCGGCAAACAAAGCTACCGTGAACAAGGGGTGGGTAGTGATTGATGCTGAAGACCAGGTCTTAGGACGACTCGCCAGCCAGGTTGCTCGGATAATAAGAGGAAAGCACAAGGCCAACTACACTCCCCACGTAGATTGTGGTGACAGCGTGATTGTCATCAACGCGAGCAAAATCAGATTGACAGGGAAGAAATGGACAGACAAGGTGTACGTACGGCACACCGGCTATCCCGGCGGACAGAGGTTTGCCTCCCCTAAGGAATTGTATGCCAAGTCTCCTACGTTGCTTATTGAAAACGCCGTAAGGGGTATGCTGCCCAAAAACAAGCTGGGCAGATCGTTGTTTAACAATTTGTTTGTGTATAATGGCGCTGAGCATCCACACGAAGCTCAGCAACCAAAGGAAATTAAGCTGTAGTTATGGAAAAGATCAACACCATAGGTAGAAGAAAAACCTCAGTAGCACGGGTATATATGCACTCAGGTAAAGGCGAAATATCCATCAATGGGAAGTCGCTCGAAGCTTATTTTCCCTCGGAAATTTTGAGAACGATTGTTAAGCAGCCTCTAGCGCTACTGGAAACTGACGGCCAATACGACATCAGTATAAATGTCGATGGCGGAGGATTTAAAGGCCAGGCCGAAGCAATACGGCTTGGTATCTCACGGGCTTTGGTATCAGTAGATGCCGAACACAAGCCCAAGTTGAAAAAAGAAGGCTTTATGACCCGCGATTCCCGTATGGTAGAACGCAAGAAATACGGTAAGCGAAAAGCCCGAAGAAGATTCCAGTTCAGTAAACGATAAAGAATAATGGCAAAAGTATCATATAAAGACTTATTAGATGCCGGTGTCCATTTCGGGCACCTTACCAGAAAGTGGGATCCACGCATGGCTCCGTACATTTTCATGGAGAAAAACGGTATCCACATCATAGACCTCAATAAAACGCTGACATCGCTGGAAACAGCGCAAGAGGCGTTGAAAACAGTAGTAAGGTCAGGCAGAAAAGTAATGTTTGTAGCGACAAAAAAACAGGCGAAAGAAATAGTAGCCACCGAAGCTGCCAAACATAAAATGCCTTTCGTAACGGAGCGATGGTTGGGTGGCATGCTCACTAACTTCGCTACGATCCGCAAGTCGCTCAAGAAAATGGCCTCCATGGATAAGCTCATGAAAGACGAGTCGTATCAAAACCTGGCCAAGAGAGAGCGATTGATGATCTCCCGAGAAAGGGAAAAACTTGAAAAAGTACTGGGTGGTATTGCCGAGCTTACCAGGCTCCCCGCTGCACTATTTGTGGTGGACGTAAAAAGGGAGCACATAGCGGTACGCGAAGCCATAAAACTCAATATTCCGGTGTTCGGGTTGGTAGACACCAACAGCAATCCTGACATCATCGACTATCCTATTCCCGGAAATGATGACGCCTGGAAATCCATCAACCTGATCATTAGTCAGGTAGGTCAGGCTATCGAAGAGGGCCTCATGGAAAGGAAGAAAGATAAGGAAGACGCTAAAAGAGAGGAAGACGAAGAGGAAAAGCGTCACGTAGATGAAGAAGTAACCGAAGAGGAAGAAAACTAAATTGAAATTTGTTGAATTTCATAAAAATTGAACATCCCTCAAGGTGTTCAATTTTTTTTTAAAATTATTAACTCAAACAAAACTACAATGGCAATCACAGCACAAGAAGTCAATAAATTGAGACAAATGACGGGCGCCGGAATGATGGACTGTAAAAAGGCGTTAGTTGAGGCTGATGGCGATTTTGACAAAGCCATCGAAATCCTGCGAAAGCAAGGCCAGAAAGTATCGGAAAAAAGGGCCGACCGCGAGACTTCAGAAGGTTCTGTTTTCATCAAAACCAGTAATGACGGAAAAGTAGCCGTGCTGGTAGCTTTGGGTTGTGAAACGGACTTCGTAGCCAAAAACGAGGAGTTCCAGAAACTGGGCAACGACATCGTAGAGGCAGCTTATGAGCACAAACCTGCTAATGCCGAGGCGCTTGCCGCGTTGAAATCAGGAGGTCTGACCATCGACGAAAAAATTGTTGAACTGGTAGGTAAAATAGGCGAAAAAATCAGCATCGTAGGATATGAAGTGGTAGAAGGTGAGAAAGTAGTGCCCTACATCCACTCCAACAGCAAGCTGGGCGTGCTGGTAGCGCTTAAAAACACCAACGGCTCTGACGTAGAAGCAGCAGGAAAAGACGTGGCCATGCAAATAGCCGCCATGAACCCTGTAGCGCTTGATAAGTCAGAAGTGAGCCAGGATATCATTGACAGGGAGCTGGAAATAGGCCGGGAGCAAGCTCGCCAGGAAGGCAAACCTGAAAATATGCTTGACAAAATAGCGCAAGGAAAGTTGAATAAGTTTTTCAAAGAAAGTACTCTGCTGGAGCAATCTTTTGTGAAAGACAACTCACTTACGATAGCCAAATATTTGGACTCTGTCCACTCAGGACTCACCGTAAGCCAGTTCAAGAGAGTATCGATAGGGTAATTCAAAAATCATTGAGTACAAAAAAAGCTCCCTCTGAAAAGGGAGCTTTTTTTATGTCTTGCTTTTTTTACTGACCAAGCTCCTGTGCCTTGGAGCCCTTGCCTTCCAGCTTGATGATTTCCTGGTCGATAGTCCACAAGCCTATGCCGCCCTCGCCAATAATATCAAACAGTTCCAGTGCTCTCCTTGCCAGCGTTTCTTCCTCGCGCTGCTCTACTACATACCACTGTAAGAAATTGAAGGTAGCATAATCTTTTACCGAAAAACAATGGTCTACAATGTTGTTGATCGACTTCGTTACGGCTATTTCATGACCGAGTATTTCCTCAAAAACCTCACGCAACGATTTGTAGCTGTGCTTAATGCCCGTAATCTCCGGCTGCAATGCATGTCCGCCAGCCTCGTTTACGTAGCGGATAAGTTTCAGCATGTGCATTCGTTCTTCATCTGAGTGGTCGTACAAAAACTCCGCAGAATTTTCATACCCTTTCATTTCGCACCAAGACGCCATGGACAAGTAGGCCGCAGCAGATCGCCCTTCCATTTCAATCTGCTTATTCAGCAGCTTCTCGGTTTCCTTCAATAGCGATCTGTTTTTGGTAACTATTTCTTTTTCTTTCATAGTGATTTCTGTTTAAGATTAGCAATTAGAATATTATTCGGAATATGATCTTTTTTGTTCAAATAGCCAATAA
>CAYUJK010000026.1:0-6908 GCA_964444895.1 uncultured Roseivirgaceae bacterium | reverse complement strand
GTATGGTCAAAGGCTATCCGGTCGTCAAGGTCGGAGAAGTTATACCATTTGCCTGCAATACCTGCGGGCGTACAGGGCACGGACAAGCCCATCTTCTGGTACTCCTCATTCGTGGCTATTTTGCTAATAATCGAAGGGATTCCAAGCGGCGAACCAATCGTTATGAATGTAGAAATCTGAAAATCGGGCATTAAAATAGAGAGTGTGTCATAAGCGATGATGGAGCCCATAGAATGGGCCACCAGCATAATGTCATAGCCTTCGTATTTCTTCAGCGCGTCCATTAGCCTATGCCTGATGAGTTCCTTCAGCCCCACCCCCTTCCCAAACTTGTCCAGGCCATTGTTAGAAAAGTAGGCGTCCAATTCAGAAAAATACCTTTTGATGATATAGTCAGATATATAAAGATACCGCATGGAAAGATCGGGCTTCAGCAATACCCTATCCATGTTTTTTTCTGCAAAAGCAAAAAGCTTCCTGAGCCAGCGATTAGTAGTGGGAATGTAGTTTACCGGGGCGGGTACATATTTTTCGTCAATATAGTAAGGGTCCTTCGGGTCTTCCAGGTTGATATCCAGGGGTTTATCGTAAACAACATCTGCCCAATACACCAATTCAAACCGGGGTATAACCTGCCGCTTGTTGATACGCTTTAGCCCCTCGTACATGGCTTCCAGCCACCACCTTTGCAATACTACCTTAGGGGGTTTATTGCCCAACCCGTGAATACCGATTACTACTTTTGGCATGAATGAAGGGTAAATTTAGCCAAATATAAATTATGAGATTGAATTCATCTACATACCAAAACAGCCCTCCCAGGTATTGGGAAGGCTGCCTGCAAAAATTGTGTGTGTCTGTATTTTACGCATAAACGGGCCCTGCCACCCAATCGAGGGCCTCTTCTATCTGCCTGAAATACCGAAACTCTACCCATTTATTATGTACAAAAATTTCGTTTACCGCACGCTCCGAATAAAACTTGGAATACGTTTCCTCCGAAACGGAAGTACCTATTTTCGTGAGTCCATTGCGTATGGCTTCGCTCAATATATTTTCCTGCATCCACAAGCGGCTCGTAGTGCCAATGGCTCCCTGGTTTTTAATATCGCTCACAAAGGCAGTGGCTTTATTTCTCTTAAGTGCTTTCAAAATATGTACAAAGGTCTCTTTATAATGTTCTACCGGCACGGGTTTTTTCCAATACGTTACTATGGCGTTAGCCTCTTCATCATAAGCTACTCTGGCAAAATCTGATTCATACGTTGTGTTCATAGCATCAATGTTTTAAAAACTACAAAGTCAAATTTATGTCAGACAGACAAAAAATGACGGTTGCTAATGAGGGGGATGTTACATCGGGCAGGTAAAACGCGGGTTTTCAGGAGCGCTAAGTTCTTCGGCTTTTCGAAACTAATTATTGTCGATACGAACAGAGTGTTCATCTAATGAACCGTAAAATTCAGAACCAGAATACCAGGAAATATCGGGCAATCCAGGCGATGATTATCCTCAAATTGCATATAAAAGGAGGGGTTTATTACTTTTGAAAGGAAGATAATTGGTAAACCCCCAATGCTTTTGGGTGAAGAAAAAACTAAATATATTATCTTTTCCTCAGTAATTACTAATATTATTAGTTTTTTGCTATATTTGAAGACATAAAAGTCCAAAACACCATGTCTTCTGCTTCCAAAGCCGACATTCTCAAAACATTACAGGCAGACATCCTTCGTTTGCAGGGGTTCAAACCCGCGAAGCACAACTCCCCGGATACAGGCCTGGGATTCATGGACGAGGCTTTCCCTAACGGCTCTTTCCCTCTCGGCGCCATTCATGAGTTTCTCTCTGATGACATGGAAGACCGTGCGCCGGTATCGGGGTTTATCGCAGGTTTATTAGCATCTCTTACGGGAATACATGGCGCTATTCTCTGGATCAGTGCGGCTCGCATGCTTTTTCCGCCCGCGCTCAAGAGTTTTGGCTTAGAACCTGATCGCTTTATTTTCCTTGACCTGAAAAAAGAAAAAGATGTGCTCTGGGCAATGGACGAAGCCTTGAAGTGCGGGGCGCTCTCGGCAGTGATCGGCGAGGTGAATACCATTGACTTCACCGCTTCCCGCCGCCTGCAACTGGCGGTAGAACAAAGCCAGGTAACAGGCTTCCTCGTTCGCCGGAATCAGCAAAAGCTGAATACTACCGCGTGTGTCTCGCGCTGGAGGATCACTTCACAGCCCAGCATTCCGGATGGAAATATGCCCGGCATTGGCTTTCCCAAATGGAAGGTAGAACTGTTGCGAATGCGAAATGGAAGGCCTGGCGTTTGGGATATTCAATGGATAGACGGTCGGTTTTCGCTGGCACACAGCACTTCTACCCTTGGCAACTCGCCGGCAAGCAAAAGCGCTTTTTCGCGCACTCCGTCTTTCCACAAGCCTTTGAACGGCAACCGGAAATACGAAGAAAGAAAAGTAGGATAAAAAGCATTTCAAAATGGCAAGGCGCTATGTATCGATATGGTTTCGCCATCTGAATACCGACTGGTTCACCCTCCGCCAGTCTATTCTTGCGCAGCGCTGTGGCGAAATGCGACCTTCCCTTCAAAACACCCCTTTTGTATTGCGAACGTCCTTTCATGGGCGAATGATCATTACCGCTGCCAATGCTGCCGCTGAAAAAACAGGAATCTATACAGGCATGCCCCTTGCCGACGCCCGGGCAATTGTGCCCCACCTGGAGGTGATGGATGACAGGCCAGACCTCGCCTCCAAACTGCTCCGGCGTCTGGCGGAGTGGTGCATCCGCTTCACGCCAGTAGTGGCTGTCGATCTTCCTGACGGCCTTTTGCTGGACGCCAGCGGCTGTTCTCATCTATGGGGAGGTGATCAGCCCTATCTTTCCGACATCATAAAAAGGCTGAATGCCCGCGGCTATGACGTCCGTGCTGCCATGGCAGATACTATTGGGGTAGCGTGGGGCATGGCGCGTTTTGGTGGAAAATCGCTTGTCGTGAGCAGTGGCCAGCATATTGAGGCGTTGATGAATTTACCCCCTGAGGCCCTTCGTCCCGAACCTGAAGTAGCAAACCGCCTGCACAAACTGGGCCTGCACCGGGTAAGTCAGTTCATAAGAATGCCTCGCAAGGCGCTGAGAAGAAGGTTTGGCTCGCACTTTATGACACAGTTAGACAAGGCCCTGGGCCAGGAAATAGAAATATTACAGCCGGTGCATCCGGTAGAGCCTTACCAGGAGCGCCTGCCCTGCCTGGAACCCATCGTAACAGCTACAGGCATTGAAATGGCACTGCGGCAACTGCTGGAAAAATTGTGCAGTCGTCTCCACCAGGAACAAAAGGGACTCCGAACAGCCTTATTCAAAGGATATCGCGTAGATGGAAAAACTGAACGTGTGGAGATCGGGGTTCATCGCCCTTCGCGGCATGTGCGCCATCTTTTCAAACTGTTTGAAACCAGGCTCCCTTCCATTGAGCCTGCACTGGGCATCGAGCTGTTTGTGCTGGAAGCGCCCAAGGTAGAAGATCTCCTGCCGGCACAGGAGAAAATGTGGGAAGGCGCAGAAGGAGCAAACGACGTTCGGCTTTATGAACTGGTTGATCGTCTGGCGAATAAGGTAGGTATGCAGACCGTGCACCGCTACCTGCCTGATGAGCGCCACTGGCCGGAACGCTCCTTCAAACCTGCCTCTTCATTGCAGGAAAGCTGCACTACCCCGTGGCCAACAAACAGGCTTCGTCCGCTATGCCTTCTGAAAAATCCGGAGCGCATAGAGGTAACGGCGCCAATACCCGATTATCCGCCGATGCTTTTCCGCTACAAAGGAAAGGTACATACTGTGGTAAAAGCCGACGGTCCCGAGCGAATTGAGCAGGAATGGTGGCTACAGCAAGGACAGCACCGCGACTACTACCGGGTAGAAGATGAAAACGGACGCCGGTACTGGCTTTTCCGGCTGGGGCACTACGACGATGCCACCTGGCAGTGGTTTCTGCACGGGGTATTTGCGTAGGATACAAAATGTAACAGGTATTCGGTAATCAGTACAGTTTAGTTATTCGTTATTGAGTTAAGAGTTGTATTCGGTGTGTGGTATGCTGTATTCGTTGTGTTGAATATTGATTTGAATTCATTACCAACTACCTCTTTTTTCCGCGCTTCTCGTTCCTGGCTATTTATCAGGGGAAACGGACTATCGTCTTGACCATTTCCCCTGACTGCCTACTGCCGCTTTTACTTTGAGCTATAACAACATGAATTACACAGAACTACAGGTTACAACAAATTTTAGCTTCCTCCGGGGCGCTTCTCATCCGGACGAACTCGTAGAGCAGGCAGCAGCATACGGATACAAAGCCATAGCCGTCACCGACCGGAATACCTTTGCCGGAATCGTACGGGCGCACGTAGCGGCCAGGAAAACGGGAATACGCCTCATCCCCGCATGTCGTCTTGACCTGCTGGACGGCCCCAGTCTTCTGGCATTCCCCGCTGACGTCAAGGCTTATTCCCGGCTGTCCAATTTGCTCACCCTTGGAAATTCACGTACGGAAAAAGGAAAGTGCGATCTGTACAAAGAAGATGTCTACCGGCATTCCAAAGACATTATATTTATCGCTATCCCTCCTCCCTCGCTAAATGCCGTTTTTGATTTCGGTCCCACTTTCAAAAAGGCATTGCAGGAATACCGGGAAGCTTTTGGAGAATATCTTTCCATTGCTGCATCGCGCAGCTACCATGGTGACGACGCCAAGCTGCTATACCGCATCTCGCAACTGGCCACGATGCTCAATGTGCCGATGGTAGCCACCAACAATGTACACTATCACCACCCCAGTCGCCGGGAACTACAGGACATTATCACCTGCGTACGCGAAAAATGCACCATCTACAACGCGGGTTTTCGTTTGCACCCCAATGCTGAAAGACACCTGAAGCCTACAGAAGAGATGCGTCGCTTATTCCGGCAATATCCCGGGGCTATCCGGCAAACACAAGTCATTGCCGAAGCCTGTACATTTTCGCTTGACCAACTAAAGTACCAGTATCCCAAAGAGATCACCAGCGAAGGCCGCACGCCCCAGGAAGAGCTCACGCTTCTCACCTGGCAGGGCGCAAAGAAAATATACGAAGGATCAATTCCCGAGAAGGTAAAGACGAACATCCTGCATGAATTAACTTTCATTGAGCAAAAGAACTATGCGGAATATTTCCTCACGGTGTACGACATAGTGCGATATGCCCGCGAACGGCAAATCCTCTGCCAGGGAAGAGGTTCTGCTGCTAATTCTACCGTGTGTTATTGCCTGGGCATTACTTCCGTAGACCCTTCAAAATTCGACTTGCTGTTTGAGCGGTTTATTTCTTCAGCACGCAATGAACCCCCGGATATTGACGTGGACTTTGAACACGAGCGGCGCGAAGAAGTAATGCAGTACATTTATCAAAAGTATGGCCGCGACCGGGCGGCGGTAGTGGCTACCGTTACACAACTACGCCACAAGGGAGCCGTTCGCGATATAGGAAAAGCAATGGGGCTGTCCGTAGACACCATCACCCGGCTCTCCGGTCTTATATGGAGCTTCCGTGAAGACGGTTTTGACAAAAAAAGAATCCAAAGCCAGGGCATTAACCCCGAAGACCCCACTATTCAAAAAGTATTGAAACTCACGGAAGAATTCATGGGATTTCCCCGGCAGTTGGGTCAACACACCGGAGGCTTCGTAATCTCCAATGGCAAGCTATCGGACCTCTGCCCTATCCTCAATGCACGCATGGAAGACCGCACCAATATAGAATGGAACAAGGACGACATAGAAGCGCTGGGATTTATGAAAATCGACGTGCTGGCGCTGGGTATGCTCACGTGCATCCGCAAAGCATTTGACCTTTTAAAGAAACACTATGGCCGCGATCTTACGCTGGCCACTATTCCGCAAGACGACCCCGCCGTATATGAGATGATCAGCCATGCCGATACCATTGGCGTGTTTCAGATCGAAAGCCGGGCACAGATGTCCATGTTACCGCGGCTGAGACCCAAAAATTTCTACGACCTCGTGATCGAAGTGGCTATCGTGCGGCCCGGCCCCATCCAAGGCGACATGGTGCATCCTTATTTGCGGAGGCGCAACGGGCAAGAACCGGTGGAATACCCCTCCAAAGAGCTGGAAGAAATCCTGAAACGTACATTAGGAGTACCTTTGTTCCAGGAGCAGGCCATGAAGATCGCCATCGTGGCCGCGGGGTTTACTCCTACCGAAGCCGACGAACTTCGGCGGAGCATGGCCACTTTCAAGGCCAAAGGAAAGGTGTCTTTTTTTAAGGAAAAGTTGATCACCGGCATGACAGCAAAAGGCTACAGCCCGGAGTATGCCCTGCGCGTGTTTAAACAGATAGAAGGCTTTGGCAGCTATGGGTTTCCCGAGAGCCATGCGGCAAGCTTTGCTCTGCTGGTGTATGTATCGTCCTGGCTCAAATGCTACTACCCTGATGTATTTGCCTGCGCCCTGCTCAACAGCTTACCCATGGGCTTTTATCAGCCGGCGCAGATTGTCATCGATGCCCGCAAACACGGCGTAGAAGTGCGCCCGGTAGACATCAACTATTCCCTCTGGGACAATACCTTAGAAGCCCTCAATAATTCTGAGAACACCCATGTTATTCGGTTGGGCTTTCGCCAGGTAAAAGGGCTGAAAGAAGAAGATATACATTTACTCTTACAGGAAAGAAAAACCGGATACGTGGCGGTAAATGAACTTCGGGAAGCAGGTATACCGGAAACCTGCCTGGAAAAATTAGCTAACTCCGATGCATTCCGGTCGATAGATCATGACCGCCGCAGAGCGCTTTGGGAATTATCAACCCAGGATTATCAGCCCAAGTCGCTTTTTT
>CAYUJK010000025.1:0-17784 GCA_964444895.1 uncultured Roseivirgaceae bacterium | reverse complement strand
GCCTTTGCACTGCTTCCTGACAGCTACGGCGTTCACTTTACCGATGTAGAACTGATCGATCAACATAACAAACGAGTTGGCACTCAGTACAAACGAAACAAAGACGGACATCTGGCCGAAGCAGTGCCTGAAGGTTGGATATTTCGGCATTTGGTGGAACGGTATTTCATCTGCACCCCTTCCATGATGATCAAAAAGATTGTGTTTGATGACTTAGACGGCTACGACGAAACCCTGGCGTATGAAGACTTCGATTTTTGGATTCGTTCTTCGAGAAAATATCAATACAGCTTTTCTGATAAAATATTGGTCAGAAAAAGGGTGCTGAAGGGATCTTTATCAGGCAGGCAAAAGAAAATATTCAACCCTCACCTACATTCCACAAAAAGAGTATGTGATAAAATCTTTCAGTTGTGCGAAACTCCCGAGGAGTATTCAGCCCTTATCGCAAGGATCAGCTATGAAATGAAATGGGCGCTATTCACATTGAATATTCCCTTGTTTTTTTCCTACATGCAATTAAAAAGGAAGGTGGCTGACCAGCTCAAATGACAGCAGGGGCTATCGGTGGCTGTCTTCGTCCTGTAGTATACTCAGGTAGCTGCGATACCTCGATTCGGCTATCGCCCCGTCTTCTACTGCTTGAATGATGGCGCATCCTGGCTCGTGAATGTGGCTGCAATTGTGAAACTTGCAATGCCCTAATCTATCCCTCATCTCCGGAAAGAAATGTCCAATTTCCCCATCGTCAATATCAATCAGTCCCAGCTCCTTAATTCCCGGTGTATCAATCACATAGGTGTCAGGTCCGAGCTCAAACATCTCGGCAAAGGTAGTGGTATGTGTTCCTTTGTTGGCAAACTTACTTACTTCGCCCACCGCCTGCTGTACTCTTTCAGGCGCCAGCTTGTTGAGTATCGTGGATTTACCTACGCCCGAATGACCCGCAATCAGCGAGGTCTTATCCCTAAGAATATCCAGCAGGGGAGCCAGGTTAATATCTTCGATGGCCGAAATCAAAAGAACCTGTATGCCAAGACTGCTATATATTCTTTCCAGTTCTTCCACTACGTCGTTCATCTTTTCATCGTGCATGTCAGCTTTGTTAAATACCAACACTTGCGGAATCCTAAACGACTCCGCGGCCACTAAAAACCGATCGATAAAACCGAGCGACGTACGTGGAAATGTGAGGGTAGCTACCAATACTGCCTGATCGATATTGGAGGCAAGAATATGACCAAATTGGGATTTTCGGGTAGAACGGCGAATCAGGTAATTCTCTCGGGGTAGTATATCATGAATAATGCCGTCGCCATTTTCAAGAGTAAATGCTACTCTGTCACCCACTGCTACAGGGTTTGTTACTTCTATGCCCTTCAGGCGTATTTTGCCCCTTATTCTGCATTCATGCACTTTCCCGTTGGGGTCTTTCACTGAATACCACGATCCGGTCGATTTCATTACTAAACCCTCTGTCATTTCTGAAAGTATTTCTGCGTATGGTGTATAATAATATCTGTTGCCCCAATTTTCTGCCGCACGTATTCTGCGGCCATCGCGCCCACCTGCTTCTTCATTTCGGGCTGCGAAGCCAGCTCTTCTACCTTCCTATCCAGGTCCTCCGCCTCTTTAACTTCAAAAGCAGCACCCATGTGCAGCAGATCTACTGCCTCCTGAAATTTAGCATTTTTCGCACTTCTACCGAAAAATACGGGAATGCCATATACGGCAGCTTCCAGGACGTTGTGAAGGCCGCTGCCAAGGGCCCCTCCTATATAAGCGTAGCTACCAAATCCATAAAGCGAAGATAGCAAACCCATATTGTCGATCAGCAACACGTCCGCACGCTGAAAATCTGCTTGCGAAGCGGAGTACCGAACTACGTTTCCACTGATACTTCGCTCTATGTGTTGAAAATTTTTCTCTGTCAGTTCGTGCGGCGCAATAATAAATTTCAGTCTTCCTATCCACTTGTTGATGAAGAGGGTCATCATGCGCAGGTCATCTTCCCAGCTACTGCCTATCACAAAAACGTCCGAGTCACCTTTGAATACACGAACTACAGGCAGCTCTTTCGACGCCTGGCTTACCTCGTATACGCGATCAAATCGCGTATCTCCGGCCAGTGTAACGCTATCAAAATAGTGCGCGCGAAGCAAGGCTTCGGACTGTGGGTTCTGGACGAAAATATGATCAAAACAATGTAAAATCTTTCGGTAGAAATAGCCGTAAGGCTTGAAGAACAGCTGGCCGGGACGGAAAATCGCGGAGAACAAAATGGTCGGTATTTGGCGTCTCTTTAACTCGGTGAGATAGTAGTACCAAAATTCATATTTTACAAAATAGACGAGAACGGGATTTACGATATCCAGAAATCTTTTAGATGCCGCGCGGCCGTCAAACGGAAGGTAAAAGACTGCGTCCGCTTTCTGATAGTCTTTCCGCACTTCATAACCCGATGGGCTAAAAAATGTAACGACTATAAATAACTCTGCATTCCTTTGCTTGATTGTGTCGATGACCGGGCGCGCCTGTTCAAACTCACCCAATGAGGCGCAGTGTATCCACACAACCGGCCAGGAGTTGTTCCGCAAGGCCGCTGTCATCGCCTCAAATATTCCCTTTCTTCCGTCGCGCATTTTCCGCGCCTTTGCATAAAAAGGCGCCACCACTGCAAGACCTGCAACATATAATTGTATACTTAGCCAATAAAAAAGTTTCCCCATTTCCCTATCATTCTGGAATCAAAAATAGGAAAACCAAATGAATACTTTTTTTGATTTAAAAGGATTGGGCAAGTAAAAAGAGGAAAAAAGTGAGTTCGACAGAATTTGTTAAAAAAATGTGGCTGAAGGTTAAAAGAAAACATCAATGAATCCTAAAATTTTGAGGTTTTCAGGGGTATTTTCCATCCAGCTCGTTTAAGTCCTAGTTATCCAAAAAAACCGAACTCACTTTATATTTTTCTCATTTACAAGCCTATACACATAAAAAAGCGCATGCAAAAAGTTATATTTTGAATATCCTCAATATTTAGCATATTTGTGAGTACCAAAAAGAAATATGCTAACCATTGCTCAATTATATAGAATTATACTATAATATTCAAGATTTTTTGGGTGTTATTCGAATAAAAAATATCAAAAAAAAGATTACATCTGTATTTTTATAATTAAATGTAGCACTGGTGGGAAATTCTGCGAACCAACGACTTAAAGAATTCAGAAAGGATCTGAACCTGAATCAAGAGGAGATGGCCAACTCGCTTGATTTAAAACAAGGGTCTTACTCTGACATCGAACGAGGAAAAGTAGGTGTATCGGGGATCATCACGAAACTGATGAAACTTTACCGCATCAACCCTATATGGCTTATCGAGGGAAAAGGTGAGAAAATAATTGAAAACGACGAACCTTACATTACCGAAAACGGCGACATAAACGAAGAGTATGATCGGCCCGACATTGAGTTCAAGCGGAAAATATTTGACTCTCTCGACAAGCTTGAAAAATGTGAAAGTAGTGAAATACAGAAAGAGCTGGTGTCCTATCTCAAAAGTGCTATTGGAAGGTTTATTTTGGAAAACTCGAAGTTGCTGAAGGAAAATGCACGTTTGAAAGAAGAAGTAATTAAAATAGCCAAGAAGCATAGGGACCTGAAGCGGGTGTTAAACCTCTAATATCAAAGATGCCTGTGGCGCCTTTTTAATCTTTAGTATGCGGAAATAAATCATCCAAAGCACAACATTTCTCACCCTATAAAGTTAGATACACTAAGGTTCATGTCTGATCATCGCACAAAAAAAGGCCATCCTAAAAAGAATGGCCTATTTTATTCGAATCATTTGTAGTGCCTAATTCGCTTGAGGGAATTTAGCTGTCTCGCCTAATTCTTCTTCTATTCTCAACAGTTGGTTGTATTTCGCCATTCTATCCGACCGCGATAGAGACCCTGTTTTGATTTGTCCGGCATTGGTGGCAACGGCTATGTCCGCTATTGTCGCATCTTCCGTTTCTCCCGACCGATGCGATATCACAGCTGTGAAGCCTGCTTTATGGGCCATCTCTATCGCATCCAGCGTTTCAGACAAAGAACCTATCTGGTTTACTTTTATCAATATCGAGTTTCCACATCCTTCGTCTATTCCTCTCTTCAAAAACTTCACGTTTGTTACGAAAAGGTCATCACCCACAAGCTGGCACTTATGTCCAATCTTATCTGTTAGGAGTTTCCATCCTTTCCAGTCGTTTTCAGCACACCCATCTTCGATCGAATCTATGGGGTACTTCTCTACCAGCGATGCCAGGTAGTCTACCTGCTCTTCGATGCTCCTGGTAGAACCACTATCTCCTTCAAATTTCTTGTAGTCGTATTTGCCGTCTTTGAAAAATTCTGAGGCAGCACAGTCCAGTGCTATTTTCACATCCTTTCCTGGCTTGTATCCGGCATTCTCTACGGCCTTCAGAACACTCTCAAGTGCTTCTTCGGTGCCACCTGAAAAGTTGGGGGCGAATCCACCTTCGTCACCCACAGCTGTGCTGAGTCCCTTTTCTTTAATGATTTTTTTGAGACTGTGGAATATCTCAGCACCCATCCTCATGGCCTCGCTGAAGGTAGGCGCTCCCACCGGACGGATCATGAACTCCTGAAATGCTATGGGAGCATCCGAGTGCGATCCACCATTAATAATATTCATCATCGGCACGGGCAAGGTGTGCGCATTTACTCCTCCGATGTACCGGTACAATGGCAAGCCCAACTCTTCCGCCGCGGCTTTTGCTACTGCCAGCGAAACTCCTAAAATTGCATTTGCTCCTAATTTTCCCTTTGTATCGGTGCCATCCAATTCGATCATGATCTTGTCGATCAACTTTTGATCAAAGACAGACAATCCAATGATTTCAGGTGCAATCACTTCGTTCACATTTTCGACAGCCTTCAAGACTCCCTTTCCGAGGTATTTCGCCTTATCTCCGTCTCTCAATTCTACAGCTTCGTTTTCACCGGTAGAAGCCCCTGAGGGTACTGCGGCTCTGCCCAAAATACCTGTTTCGGTAATTACATCTACCTCTATGGTAGGATTGCCCCGGGAATCAAGGATTTGCCTGGCATGGATGCTCTCAATTAAGCTCATAGTTCTGGAATTATTTAATTTGACATTAGGTTTACAAAATTATCGAATAAGTATCGCGAGTCGTGTGGCCCCGGAGAAGACTCAGGGTGGTACTGGACAGAAAACGCCTTTTTGCCTTTTATTCTGATACCCGCTACAGTATTGTCGTTGAGGTTTAAATGCGTGACCTCTACCTGATCGAGCTTCTTGATATCATCAGAAGAAACGCAAAAACCGTGATTTTGAGATGTTACTTCGCATCTTCCTGTTTCCAGGTTCTTGATGGGGTGATTTAGTCCTCTATGGCCGTGGTGCATTTTAAAAGTGGTGATCCCAGCTGCCAATGCCAGCAACTGATGTCCCAGGCATATACCAAACACCGGCTTGTCAGACTCCACCATTTTTTTAACTGTATCGATGGCGTAATCCATCACCTCGGGATCACCGGGACCATTTGACACAAAATAGCCATCCGGGTTCCAATTGTTAATTTCTTCAAGGCTGGACTTAGCAGGGAACACCTTGCAAAGACATCCCCTGGAAGTGAGATGCTTCAGTATACTTTTCTTCACCCCTAAATCCAATACTGCTACACGAAATTTGGCATTCTTTTCTTCGCCCACGAGGTAGGCTTTATCTGTGCTTACTTTTGATGATAACTCAAGACCCTTCATCGACGGCACGCCTTTCACAAGCTCTTTGATCTTTTTAAGATCGGTTTCGTCAGATGTTATAATAGCGTTCATGGCGCCTTTATCCCGTATGTGTCTTACAATCTTTCGGGTGTCTACATTTGAAATCCCAACAACCCCATTTTTCTCAAGGTAATCCTGAAGCGAACTGGTAGCGGTATTGCGACTATAAATGGCAGAAAAATCATTAACTACCAGCCCGGAGATTTTAGGTTTATCAGACTCTTGCTCCTCGTCCTTCGCACCATAGTTTCCAATATGAGAGGTGGTGTTTACAATTATTTGTCCGTAATAGGACGGGTCGGTGTAAATTTCCTGGTAGCCGGTCATCCCTGTATTAAAACATACTTCGCCACCAGCAGTGCCTTTCTTTCCAATAGCCCGGCCTTCAAAATACTCGCCGTCTTCTAACATTAAAATTGCCTTTTTGTCAATGGTAAAGCTCATTTGTCTTACTTATGGTTGCACAAAATTAAAATATTCAAAGTAACTAATTCAATGACTCTTCTCATAATAAAGCCGCGATTAAGTAATAATAGCGACGTAATGCACGGGTAAAAAAATAGGGATTGAACCAAGGCTCAATCCCTATCTAAATATTTTCACAAACTGATTACTCATCTTTTTTCTTTTCTTCATCAGATGCAGACGGCTCGTCTCCACCTTCCTCTTTTGCTTCCGCATCTTTTGCTTCCGCACTCTCGGCCGAAGCCTCTACTTCGGGAGTAGTCTCTGCTGCTGCCGATACTTCCTCCTCTGAAACTGCTGTCTCCTCTATTTTAGTCTCTTGCTTTACTTCCTCCTCTGCTGGCGCGGCAGTAGCAGCCTGAAGAGTAGTAGTACTCTTCTTACTACCTGCCCTACGTGTACGCTTCTTGGATTTGGAAGCGCTTTCCTTCAACATCAGCTCGTTATAGTCTACCAGCTCGATCATGCACATATCAGCGTTATCACCTAACCGGTTGTTCAGTTTGATAATACGTGTATAGCCTCCGGGTCTGGCAGCTATTCTTTCTGCTACTTCATCAAACAACTCCTTTACCGACTCTTTATTTTGAAGGTACGAAAACACCTGCCTTCTTGAGTGTGTTGTGTCCTCCTTTGATTTTGTCAACAGAGGCTCTACGTATTTTCTCAATTCCTTAGCTTTGGCTACGGTAGTCGATATCCTTTTATGCAAAATAAGAGAAGAAGCCATATTTGAAAGCATCGCTTTGCGATGCGAGGAGGTTCTTCCTAAATGATTAATTCTCTTCCCGTGTCTCATTGTATTTTAGTCTTCGTCAAGTTTATATTTAGAAAGATCCATTCCAAACGTAAGATTCTTTTCCGCCACGAGCTGCTCAAGCTCAGCCAGCGATTTCTTTCCGAAGTTTCTGAATTTCATCATATCAGAAATTTCCAATCTTACCAGATCACCAAGCGTCTTCACGTCCGCGGCTTTCAAACAATTGTATGCTCGCACCGAAAGGTCCAGATCACTCAGCGAAGTTTTGAGTAGTTTCCTCATGTGAAGCATTTCCTCGTCTACGGCGTCAGGCTCTTTCTGGTCTGCCGTCTCAAGAATCATGGTTTGATCTGAGAACAACATGAAATGCTTAATGAGTATATTGGAGGCTCCCTTCAAAGCATTTTCCGGGTGAATAGATCCATCAGTCTCCAATTCTATGATTAGCTGCTCATAGTCAGTTTTTTGCTCTACCCTGGTATTCTCAACGTTGTATTTAACATTCTTTATCGGGGTAAAAATAGCATCAATAGGAATAAAGCCGAACACCTGCTCTGAGGGCTTGTTTTCCTCAGCAGACACGTATCCGCGGCCTTTCTCCACCGTAATTTCTAACTCGAATTCAATGGAATCGTCAAGGTTGCAAATAACCAAGTCAGGATTCAGTATTTCAAAAGTCGAGGTATATTTTCCAATATCGCCTGCCTTCAGTTGTTTTTGGTTCTTTACAGGCACTACTATTTTGGACTCTACGGTATCAGACACCTTCTTGAAGCGAACCATCTTCAAATTCAAGATCACGTCCGACACGTCCTCAACAACTCCTTCAATGGTAGAAAACTCATGCAAAATACCCGGTATCTTAATTCCGGTGATAGCATAACCCTCCAGTGAAGAAAGCAAAATTCTTCTCAGGGCATTTCCAATAGTGACTCCGTATCCTTTTTCAAGTGGCTTAAAGGTAAAAAGGCCCCGGAAATCATCGGCCTTTTCCATTACCACTTTTTCGGGCATTTGAAATGCTAATATTGACATACTGTTATTTCTTGTAAGTTATATATTACTTCGAGTACAATTCAACGATGAGTTGCTCCTGTATATTCTCAGGAATTTCCTCCCTCTGAGGCAGGTTAATAAACTTCCCAGACATTTGGCTATTGTCCCACTCTAGCCAAGGGTACTTCTTTGTACTATGTCCTGAAAGGCTGTTAGCGATGGCCTCAAGCGATTTCGACTTCTCTCTTACACTTACAATATCCCCCACTTTCAATGAATAAGAAGGGATGTTTACTAGTTCACCGTTAACCAAAATATGTTTGTGCAATACAAGCTGCCTGGCACCACGACGAGTAGGCGATATGCCCATTCTATAGACAACATTGTCCAGGCGAGACTCCAGCATCTGCAACAACACTTCACCTGTGATACCCGACTTTCGAGATGCTTTTTCAAAAAGATTTGAAAACTGCTTCTCCAATACGCCATAGATATATTTCGCTTTCTGCTTTTCATTCAACTGAATAGCGTACTCCGATTGTTTTCGTTTTCTTCCCCTACCGTGCAAACCAGGGGGGTAGGGCTTCTTAGCCAAAGATTTACTCGGGCCGAAAATAGGTTCGTTAAATCTTCTCGAAATTTTAGCCTTTGGTCCGTTATACCTCGCCATTTCTTATTCTATTGTATTTTTGTTATTTAAACTCTTCTGCGCTTCGGTGGTCTGCATCCGTTATGTGGTAGCGGGGTTACGTCGTGAATAGAAGTAATTTCGATTCCTACCCCTTGGAGTGTCCTGATGGCAGACTCTCTACCGGCCCCGGGACCTTTTACATAAACGTCTACCTTCCGCAAACCCAAGTCATACGCTGCCTGACCGCAATTCTGGGCGGCTACCTGTGCAGCATAGGGCGTGTTCTTTTTTGAACCCTTAAAGCCCATCTTGCCGGCAGACGCCCATGAGATCACCTGACCTACCGAATTGGTCATTGATATGATAATATTGTTGAATGAAGCCTTGATATGAGCCTGGCCTACAGGCTCCACGTTAACCACGCGTTTTCTTGCTTTATCCTTTCTTTTTTGTGCCATAGCGAAATATCATTATTTAGTAGCTTTCTTCTTATTAGCTACAGTTTTTCTCTTACCTTTTCTTGTCCTTGAGTTATTTTTCGTGCGCTGTCCTCTTACAGGCAGCCCTTTCCTGTGTCGCAATCCACGATAACAGCCTATGTCCAACAATCTCTTTATGCTGAGCTGAACTTCCGATTTCAGTACACCTTCTACCTTGAATCCTTCGGCTATGATGTTCCGTATAGCGTTGGATTCGTCGTCGGTCCAATCTTTTACTTTCTTGTCGCGGCTAATTCCCGCCGTATCCAATATCTTTTGAGCGGAACTTTTACCAATTCCAAAAATATACGTGAGGGCAATTTCCCCTCGTTTATTATCGGGAATATCAACTCCTGAGATCCTTGCCATAATTAACCTTGTCTTTGTTTGTACCTTGGATTCTTCTTATTAATAACAAATAGCTTTCCTTTCCGTCGAATGATTTTACAATCGACGCTTCGCTTCTTTATGGATGCTTTAACTTTCATCGCAATCAGTGTCTATTTATATCTATATACAATTCTACCTTTACTCAAATCATAAGGCGACATCTCCAGCTTTACTTTATCTCCGGGCAAAATCTTGATGTAGTTCATCCTCATTTTTCCCGAAATATGCGCAACAAGCTGATGACCGTTTGACAACTCTACTCTGAACATCGCGTTAGACAATGCCTCTACTATGGTGCCGTCTTGTTCAATTGAAGATTGTTTTGCCATACTAACTGTTTATGCTACTGCTATCTGAGATCTACCTTTAATTTTTCCTGATTTCATGAGGCCTTCATAATGCCTCATCAACAAATAACTTTCTATTTGCTGCAGTGTGTCTAACACTACACCCACCATGATCAGCAAACTAGTGCCGCCATAGAAACTCGCAAAATTCGCATCTACTCCTAATCGGCTGGCAATCCCTGGGAAGACCGCCACAATAGCCAGGAATATTGACCCTGGAATGGTAATCTTTGTGAGAATATTATCGATAAATTCCGACGTCTGTGCGCCCGGCTTCACACCTGGAATGAACCCTCCATTTCGTTTCAAATCATCTGCTATCTGGCTGGGGTTAATCGTAATTGCCGTATAGAAGAAGGTAAAGATGATGATCAGGAACGCGAGCGTTAGATTATAAGTAAGTGTGGTATAGCTAGCGAACTGGACGCCTATATTCTGTATCAAATCACTCTTCTCGCCGAAATACTGTGCTATCAGTCCAGGCAAAAACATAAATGACTGGGCAAAAATTATGGGCATTACACCAGATGCATTTACTTTCAGGGGTAAATACTGACGTTGCCCTCCATAAACTTTATTTCCTACAACCTGCTTAGCGTACTGTATCGGTATCTTTCTAACTGCCTGCGTGAGCGCCACTACTGCCATCACTACGAAAAACAAAGCAACCAGCTCAATGATAAACAATAGCGCACCACTCAATTGACCCCTGTGAATATATTCCGCGATAATCGACCCGGGGAATCGAGAGATAATACCAATCATAATTAACATGGAGATTCCGTTCCCGATACCTTTATCTGTTATCTTCTCTCCTAACCACATGCAGAATATTGTACCCGCAGTAAGGATGATCATGGAAGAGAAAGTAAATACGGTTTTGTTAATTATTATTGCCTCAGGAGTGATCGCACCCGCTAAATAAGCCGTCGACTGCAGCAAGCATATCGCGATGGTGAGCACCCTGGTAATTTGATTAATTTTCTTTCGGCCGGAATCACCCTCTTTCTGCATCTTCTGAAAATAGGGCATAGAAACGGTAAGCAACTGAATAACGATAGAGGCAGAGATGTAGGGCATAATACCGAGCCCAAAAATCGATGCGTTACTAAACGCGCCTCCGAGAAAGGTGTCCAGCATCCCCAAAAAACCCGACGGCTTGTCGCCTAACAGATTAGGATTTACGCCAGGCAACACAACAAAAGAACCAAGTCTGAATATAATGAGAAATCCTAAGGTGTTTAGGATTCTATTCCTCAATTCTTCAATTGAAAAAATGTTCTTTATTGTCTCGATTATCTTCTTCATTACCCAAGCTTTGTTACCGATCCTCCTGCCTTTTCGATAGCTGCAACAGCTGATTGCGAAAAAGCATGAGCCGTGATATTCAATTTAGATTTAACTTCACCTCTTCCGAGAATCTTCACACTATCCCTTTTACCCACAATACCGTTATCGATCAAAAGATCCACTGTGATGTCGGTCTTCTTTACCTTGTCAGCAAGCGTTTGCAAATCATCCAGGTTCACAGCCTTCAGAACCAACCTGTTCGGATTCTTAAAGCCGAACTTGGGCACTCGCCTTTGAAGCGGCATCTGGCCACCTTCAAACCCAGCTTTGGCGCTGTATCCAGAACGGGATTTTGCTCCTTTGTGTCCTCGGGTAGATGTTCCTCCCCTTCCAGACCCCTGGCCTCTTCCTATTCTCTTCCGTTGCTTTACTGAGCCTTTAGCAGGTTTTAATGTATGTAATTTCATTGCTAACTTACTGAAATTAAATGTTTTACTTTATTCACCATTCCCAATATCTGCGGAGTAGCTTCATGCTCTACAGTTTTATTGATTCGCCCCAGTCCTAAAGCTTTAATGGTACGCTTCTGATCTCCCGGGCGCTTAATGATACTTCTTACTTGCGTAATCTTGATCTTATTCTTAGCCATGATTATCCCTTAAATACTTTTGTTAAAGAAACACCTCTTGCCTGAGCTATCGCGAACGGATCTCTAAGTCTTGAAAGTCCGTCGAAGGTTGCTTTTACTACGTTGTGGGGGTTTGACGAACCTTTTGATTTCGCAAGCACGTCCTTTATGCCGGCACTTTCCAACACCGCCCTCATAGCACCACCAGCTATTACACCGGTACCAGCAGATGCGGGCTTCATCAACACAAAACCTCCTCCATATTTGCCAATTACATCATGCGGAAGGGTACCGTTTTTCACGGGCACTTTCACAAGATTCTTCTTGGCGTCATCTATTCCTTTGGTGATCGCATCGGTTACTTCGTTGGCTTTTCCCAGGCCATACCCTACTACACCGTTTCCATTACCAACTACTACTATCGCCGAAAAACTGAACCTTCTACCACCCTTTACTACTTTGGCTACCCGCTTGATAGCTACTACTCGCTCTTTGAGTTCAATTTCGCTGGCCTTTATGGATTTAATATTTTTCTGAGACATCGTTGATTATAATTTAAGACCACCTTCCCTGGCGCCATCGGCCAAGGCTTTTACTTTACCATGATACAGATAACCGGACCGGTCAAATACAGTTACTTTAATTCCTTTTGCCAACGCCTTTTCTGCTAAAGACTTACCTACCTCCTTTGATATCTCCACATTGGTATTTTTGTCTTTCGCTATCTCAAGCGATGATGCAGATACCAATGTGGTACCGGTGGCGTCGTCGACTATCTGAGCATACATGTATTTGTTGCTCTTGAATACCGTTATTCTTGGCCGATCGGCAGTACCAGAAAGCTTTTTTCTGATACCTCTTTTTATTTTACTTCTTCTGAAATCTTTAACCGTAGGCATAGTCTTTATTATTTAGCAGCAGTTTTACCAGCTTTTCTCCTGATCTGTTCTCCAACGAATCTAATACCCTTACCTTTATAGGGCTCTACCTTTCGTAATCCGCGTATTTTGGCAGCTACGTGTCCGATAAGCTGCTTATCAATACCTTCCAGCGTTACGATTGGATTCTTTCCCTTTGCTGTCTCGGCGGTAACGGAAATTTCTTCCGGCACCATGAAAAAGATATTGTGCGAATAGCCGAGGTTCAACTCAAGCACTTTGCCCTGAGCTACTGCCTTATAACCTACACCTACCAATTCCAACTCCTCTTTGTAGCCGCTATTAACGCCAACTACCATATTATTCAACAAAGCGCGGTAAAGCCCGTGCAGTGCCTTGTGTCGTTTTTGCTCCGTAGGGCGGCTAAGTACTACCTCGCCATCTACCAGTTCCACCTTGATATCTTTGTCTACTTTCTGGCTCAATTCGCCTTTGGGGCCTTTCACTTTCACAATGTTGCCTTTCTCAAGTTCGACAGTTACACCCTGTGGCAATGGTATGGGCTTATTTCCAATCCTTGACATCTCTGTAATTCAATTAATAAACATAACATAAAACCTCGCCGCCAATATGCGCTTCTTTGGCTTGCTTGTTTGTCATCACTCCTTTCGAGGTAGAAAGTATGGCTACACCTAAACCGTTCAACACCCTTGGCATATCATCGGCTTTTGTGTACTGCCTCAAACCCGGCGTACTCACGCGTTCCAGGCTTGTAATCGCCGGCGACTTAGTTTCCGGGCTATACTTTAGCGCTATCTTGATCTCACCTTGTGCGGTGCTTTCGTCGTCAAATTTGTAACTCTGAATATACCCCTGGTCGTGTAGTACCTTGGTGATCTCCTTTTTTATATTAGAAGCGGGAATAGTTACAATCCTATGATTTGCTTTTATAGCGTTTCTAATTCTAGTCAAATAATCTGCTATAGGATCCATCTTTCTTTATTAATTATCTCAATTTTGCAAACGGCCTGCAAAGATAGTAGAAATATTTAAAACCTACCAGCTTGCTTTTGTAATTCCGGGAATTTTTCCATCGCCTGCCATTTCCCTGAAAGTAACCCTGGAAATGCCAAATTTACGCATGTATCCTTTCGGTCTTCCTGTGAGCTTGCATCGGTTGTGCAACCGCACTGACGAGGAATTTTTGGGCAGCTTGTCAAGCCCTACCCAATCACCGTTGGCTTTTAGTTCGGCTCGCTTTTCAGCGTATTTCTTAACCAATCTTTCTCTTTTTCTGTCTCTGGCTTTTAATGATTCTCTTGCCATAATACTTAGTTTTTATTCGCAAATGGCATCCCAAATGCTTTGAGTAATTCAAAACTTTCTTCATCGCTTTCAGCGCTGGTAACTATGGTGATATTCATTCCCGAAATCCGGCTCACCTTTTCAATACTGATTTCCGGAAAAATAATCTGCTCTTTCACACCAAGAGTATAATTGCCCCTGCCGTCAAATCCTTTTTCAGAAATCCCTCTGAAATCCCGAACCCTTGGCAAAGCTACTGACATGAGCCTGTCAAGAAATTCGTACATGATATCTCCCCGAAGCGTTACCTTAGCACCAATGGGCATTTCTTCGCGCAATTTAAAATTCGAAATCGCGTGCTTGGCTTTTGTAGCCACTGCCCTCTGTCCTGTAATCGCTGTAAGCTCTTCAACTCCCTGGTCTACCAGCTTTTTGTCAGCCACGGCTGCACCAATACCCTTGTTGATAGATACTTTCAGCACCCGGGGTACCTGCATTACTGACTTATACTGGAACTTGTCCTTCAACAATGGAACTATTTCCGAAGTATATTTCTCTTTTAATCGTGGTTTAGCCATTTTTTATCAATTGACCGGTTTTCTTAGAATATCTCTGTAATTTGCCTTCCTCATCAGGCTTGCGCCCCACACGAGTAGCCTTTCCCGACGAAGGATCGATCAGCATGAGGTTGCTAATATGAATAGCCGCCTCGGTTTTCACTATTCCTCCATTTGGATTTTGCGCCGAGGGCTTTTGATGCTTTGACACAATGTTTATTCCTTCAACTATAGCTCGGTTTTTTTCCTTCTGGATTTCCAGAACTTTTCCTTCCTTGCCTTTGTAGTTGCCTGAAATTACTACTACTGTGTCACCTTTTTTTATCCGTAGCTTCATCTTACTCATTGATTTATAATACTTCGGGAGCCAAAGAAACGATCTTCATAAATTGCTTCTCGCGCAACTCCCTGGCCACAGGTCCAAATATCCTCGTACCGCGGGGTTCGTCGTTGGCGTTCAGCAAAACGGCTGCGTTGTCTTCAAACCGGATGTATGACCCGTCCTTTCTTCGCACAGACTTTTTTGTTCTTACTATAACAGCCTTTGAAACAGTGCCTTTCTTTAAACTGCTAGAAGACAGCGCTGACTTGACAGTGACTACAATTTTGTCACCTATTGAAGCGTATCTTCTGCCAGTACCTCCCAAAACTCTGATGCACAGAACTTCTTTGGCGCCACTGTTATCAGCCACATTTAGCCTTGATTCTTGCTGTATCATTTTATTTCGCTCTTTCTACGATTTTAACTAATCTCCAACGTTTTCTTTTGCTCAAAGGACGTGTTTCCATGATCCTCACAGTATCTCCTACTCCACATTCGTTGTTCTCATCATGGGCCACCAGCTTTTTGGTTCTACCAACAAACTTTCCATATTTGGGGTGTTTCAGCCTTCTGAACACGGCAACTACCACCGACTTATCCATGGCGTTGCTGACTACTTTGCCTACCCTTTCTTTCCTAAGTTTCCTGGTTTCCATATTAATTGCTCTTTTCTTTTTCATTTAACACTGTGAGAATCCGTGCAATCACTTTCCTGGTTTCCCTTATTTTAGTAGGATTCTCTATAGGAGATACGGCATGAGCAAATCGAAGCTTTTGTATCTGCTCCTTCTCAAGCATTAGCCTTTGCTTCAGCTCCTCAACGGTTAAAGTTCTTAGTTCAGAATTTTTCATTTTATTCTACGTAATCTCTTCGTACTACAAATTGGGTCCTGATAGGGAGCTTTTGCGCTGCCAATCTCAATGATTCCTGCGCCAATTTCTTGTCTACTCCTCCTGATTCGAAAAGTATGGTTCCCGGACGCACTACGGCTACCCAATACTCGGGTGCTCCTTTACCTTTACCCATCCTTACTTCTGCGGGCTTTTTTGTGATCGGCTTGTCAGGGAATATCCGTATCCACACTTGTCCTTCCCTCTTCATTGCCCTCGTTACAGCAATACGGGCAGCCTCGATCTGACGGCTTGTGATCCATCCCGGCTCAAGTGCCTTGATCCCAAAACTTCCGAATGCAATAGTGTGACCGCGTTGAGCAATCCCTTTGACTCTACCCTTTTGCTTTTTTCTAAACTTTGTTCTTTTCGGTTGTAACATCTCTTTATTTTTTACCTGTTACCGTCTCTTTCTTTTTGGTACGTCGCTCCGCTTTCTATTGCTCACTCCTTCTCCTACGATGTTGGGCGACAAGTCTCTTTTACCGTAAACTTCTCCTTTGAATATCCACACTTTTATTCCGATAATTCCATAAACTGTTTGGGCTTCGGAAATTGCATAGTCGATATCAGCTCTAAGGGTATGCAGAGGAATACGGCCTTCTTTGTATTGCTCAGTGCGCGCCATTTCGGCTCCGCCCAATCTTCCTGATACCTTTATCTTTATTCCCTGAGCGCCCACGCGTATAGCAGAGGCTATCGCTTGCTTCATAGCCCTTCTATAGGAAATCCGGGCCTGAAGTTGCTGCGCCACAGACTCACCTACAAGTTTGGCATCTAACTCGGGCCGTTTAATTTCAAAAATATTGATCTGAACGTCCTTGCCGGTAATCTTCTTAAGCTCTTCTTTGATCTTATCTACCTCTGCACCGCCCTTGCCTATAACTACACCTGGTCGCGCGGTATGGATAGTAAGTGTTATCCTTTTTAACGTACGTTCGATAATGATTTTAGAGATACCGCCTTTGGGTATTCTGGCAGCAATGTATTTTCTTATCTTTTGATCTTCGATCAACTTATCGGAAAAATCCTTGCCACCGAACCAGTTGGATTCCCAACCACGAATGATTCCTAATCTAAAACCTATTGGGTTTACTTTTTGTCCCATATCAATCTTTTTCGACTTCTTTATTTTCTTCTGTATTCGATTCCGGCTTAGTGATGGAGTCTACCACCAAGGTCACATGGTTGGAGCGCTTTCTGATCCTATGGCCTCTGCCCTGAGGAGCTGGCCGCAACCGCTTCAATATCCTTCCGCCGTCAACCTGAATGGATTTGATGTAGAGATCCGCCTCTTCCAGTCGGGCATCTTCATTTGCCTGCTGCCAGTTTGAAACGGCTGATAGTAAAAGCTTCTCGATCCTGGCTGCCCCATCTTTCGCCTCGAATTTCAATAAGCTCAGGGCATGGCTTACTTTTTTTCCTCTCACCAAGTCAGCTACAAGCCTCATCTTTCGTGGAGAAGTGGGTACGTTTTTTAGTTTGGCTATTGCTTCCATCACTATCTCTTACCTTTATCTTTTTTAGAAATATGACCTCTGAAATTCCTGGTTGGAGCAAACTCTCCTAATTTGTGGCCCACCATGTTTTCCGTTACATACACAGGGATAAACTTATTGCCGTTGTGAACGGCAAATGTATGGCCTACAAAATCAGGTGATATCATTGATCTTCTTGACCAGGTTTTGATCACTGATTTCTTGCCAGACTCGTTCATGGCTTCCACCTTTTTGTCGAGCCTGAAATCAATGTAAGGTCCTTTTTTTAATGATCTTGCCATTATTATTTCTTACCTATGATTAATTTATTAGAATATTTCTTTGGATGCCTGGTCTTCTTTCCTTTGGCATACAATCCTTTTCTTGATCTTGGGTGCCCACCGGACGCACGACCTTCACCACCACCCATGGGGTGATCTACTGGGTTCATAGCGACGCCTCGCGTTCTTGGCCTTATGCCCAACCATCTGCTCCTGCCGGCTTTTCCTTTTGTTATGTTCATGTGGTCAGAGTTAGACACTGAACCAACAGACGC
>CAYUJK010000024.1:0-18023 GCA_964444895.1 uncultured Roseivirgaceae bacterium | reverse complement strand
CTCTTTGAAATGTCGTTTTACAACAGCCATTTCATTTTGATTGTTGAACTTCAAGCCGTGAAGTGTTACATATCTGGCATACGCAATTACTCGATTATTGAACAACTCGTGGAAGCCATATACTGAAGGGCCTCCGTCCCATAGGCTGCCTAATTTCTTGTCAGTCCACCCGTTATTAACTACTGTGTAGTCGTCATTGAGTCTGTTTGGAATATGACCATTGTAGCTCCTGTGCAGGTTTCTGACTGAGTAATCTGCAAAGCGCTTGAACCAGTCTTCGATTTCTTTATTCTCAATGCCAATGTAGTCATACGCAGTCAATAATTTTGTCATCCATTCGGCAATAAAAAAACCCGGGTTGAGCGAAGCAAATAGGGGAAATACGGTTTCATTGGAGTAATCAAGCTCCTTGATCTTGCTATACCTGAGAAGTTCACTTTCAACCACAGTTTTATATTTTTCTTCTCCTGTCACCAAATAGACAAAAGCAGAATTCATTATTGAAACTGAAGACTTGCTTTCAGGACGAGGCTCATAGGCGTATGAATCGCTTCCAGCCGAGTTGAAGTCTGGCCACTTACCTCCTTTGTAATAGTTGTCATATCGGTCGTAATCACCATTCACTGCCTTGTTTGCACTCGCAAGTATCCGGTTCCACTCTTTGGAAAAGGCAGGGTCAGATGCTCTTTTTCTCCAAATTTCCAATTCATGGGCTGTAAATGATGTGCCAACCCTGGAATTGTTGTTTGTGGGGTTGGTATTTTCCACAGTTTTTGACCAAGAGACTTGGGCAACAGAGGGACCATAGTACTCATAATAGTGTATTTCAATAAGGTGCTTTCCATTCAATTCAATATTGAATTCGTAGTCTGTAGCCACCTGGTGTTTCCAACTTTCGAAGACAACTTTTTCGTCTATCCATATTTTCATCCCATCGTCAATACGGAGCTTAAATTTATAATTGCTTTCCTCAAAATCGAAATACCCGGACCACTTTACGCTAAAATAGTCCTCATTGAAATTATCGATAGGAGACCCATCAACGTTTATATTAATCTCCTCTTCGATAAACTGAGTTACCAGCGTGTCGAAGTCCATCCCAGAATAATATTTGGCTAAGAAAGCATTGGTAGGTATGCCTTCTTTTTCTTCAAGGTCATTATCCGGTTCCTCCACATTTTCTTCTTCTTGCTCTTTAGGAATCAAATCCTCATCCAATAGCTCACAATTAGTCAGTACCAGCAATAGTGGTAGTGCAATAATCAAAATAACCTTTTTCATGTTAAAAATAATTTAGTTAGTGTATTTCTGTATAAATTTCCCGTTAGCTTTTATAGGCTGGTTTTCAAAAATGCTTAAAATGAAAGTGGTTGGTGGTTTTTAAGAGATTCGCTGATATGGACCAGACAAGTTTTTCTAAAAAATGTCTTGCTCGAAAACTACCAGTGATTCAGGGGTTTTAGTGGCAAAGAGTTTAATCTTTATTTTTTTCAAAAGGCCACACTTTTCCTTCGAGATCCCAATACATTAATATTTTTGATGGATTCACACCCCAGACCCCCTGGTCAAAATGGTGGGGACCCGAACTTGAAATTCTTACGCTGGTATTAAGCGCTTTCATATAGGTGCTTTTAATGTACGGGTCGTTGAAATATATATTGTATTGTGCCAAATAGATTTCTTGTGCATATACCAAGGGCGTTTGGGTATAAAAATCCTTTGGATCATAGCCGTCAATCAGATAGTTATCATTGTTTGAGGCAATAGAATAGATCTTTTTAGACCGGGTGATCGGGTCGTAAAATTCTTTGTTTTTGATCTGACACAAAGTGGTAGCTACCTTCCAAAGACTTTTATCTCCACCCGCGGTCCCAAACCATCCTTCGGATGTTTTAAACTCAAATAAGGAAAAGTCTCCGCTACGAGCGAACAAATCCGCTATGTAGAGCAATAGTTCTAGTGTGGTCCAGCTGTAGTAGTATCCTGCTTCCGGCCGGGCTTTATCAAATCCTCGATGGAATTCGGTAGTTAAACCACTTGGGTAGGCCCAGAACATTACGGATTCTTTCACATAGTTGCGAGCACTTTTTATTAGCGTTTCGTTTTCCACTAAAAAGCCAACCTTTGCCACTGTCCTCGCTTGAGATGCCTGACGATTCTGATAGTTCCAGGCAGCGATGGCTGGGATCTCATGTCCTCCTATGTGGGTGAGGAACGTATGACTTTCGCGATGGTTCTTGTTTAGTGTTTTTGTATAACCGCTGAGAGTATAGTCGCCATTTTCCCTGTCAACAAACAAGTTGTCCAGAACATTGTTCAAATTCTCATTGAAAAAGATACCGGCATTCTCAAACCACTTTTTTATTTCAGCAGCTTCCTCTACAGAATACACGTCTTCGGTATAATCGAATGCGTTTATGAGGGTTGAGACCCATTCTGCTACCTGAAACATTGGTGGCTGGGAACCAAGGTTGAGCGGCCAAATAGACCTGTCGGTGAAGTTCACAGACGGCTCTCGAACTTGTTTAAGCAAGACATCTCTTACTTTTTCGCCGTATATACGATCTTTAGTCAATAGATAATAGAAAGCTGCATCTCTTAGTTTTATGCCCTGGTATACCGGGATAGCCACATCTCGTCCAGAAGAAGACTGCTCCACGACAGGCCGGAGCGGATGAGACCATATCTCTGTCTCGGGTTGAATAAGGAAGGAACGTGCGTTCTTTTTTATCCTGTCTGATTCATTTTTGAATTTTGGAGAATTAATTCTCTCTCGCCATATCTTGGCTTCTTCCTCGGTAAACGAGATACCATTGTGTTGAAGGGCGATTGATCCTTCTGCAATTGTTAGACTTTCGCCATGAAGGATGTTGGCAGAGTCAGACGAAATTGTTTTGTCTTCATCTGATATCTGTACCTCATCGAGCACTTCAGTGCAGGAAAAGAATGCTATTACTAGTACTGCTATTAGCATATTCTTTTTCATAATAATAGTGTTTAGATAGCTGTATATCAAAACTTTTAAAGAATTTCATGGGTGGTTGTGATCCGATTCGTAGCATTGGCCGGTACTCCAAAGCTCTTATAAATGCTTGTCACTTTTTTGTCTTTTCTCAGGGGGCTACACGATCATCCGGTACCTGATGTTAGTATCCTGTCTGGAAAAAACCGTTCGTCAAAAGCGACAAGCAAATATTGCCCTAATAATTCGAATAAAAATTTTAGTCTAATGCCGATTTAGAGGAATGTAAGTAAAGTTTACCTATACGCGCATTTGAGCAATATATCTTCGGTTATGTGAAGTTTGGGAGGGGTGTTTAACTTCTATTCTTTCTTCAGGTAAATTTTTTTAAGCATTGATTTTCAGTTGCTTATTTGTAGACTGATAGTGAGGCACCTTGCGTTCCATTACGACGGTAAGGTATTCAGGGAAAGCCAATTATTTCTCAAAAAAAGTGGTTCACACGGCATTCCGAAACATATCTGTTGAAAGATTCGCAATTTGATGATGCAGCGGAACTGGCGAGCCTGAGAGTAGGTTAATCCCATAAACGAAATAATCAAAGATTAACCAAGTGAGAGAACGAGGAATTTTAAATTAAATTTATTCAAATAAATTATGGAATATTCATATTTTTGAGCTTGGTTTATATGAATAGTTCAGGTTAGCTGGTGTGAAAAGGGAGGTCGCGATGCGGATAAACTGCATCAGACGGCTAATGACATTGGTTATTGTTTAGAGGCATGGCAATGAAAAAGAATTGGTTGTATTTGATACCGTTGTTTGTTACACTTTATCTCTCGGAGCTATTCAATCCAGCGGAGGACAATATGGCGTACACCAAGGTGCTGATAGACGCGCAGAAGATAGTGCCGTTTATTGCATTGCTATACATACTTCTGAACATCCATAAACTGAAGCCGCTCTACCTGTTTTTCTTTGCAATGCCAATGCTTTATTTTACCTACCTGGTATTTGAATCGGTTTACTTCTATAAATCTTTAATACAGTTCCCTCATGTTTTTTTGAAGATTATGCAATTGTTCATGGCTTTTGCAGCCTACATTTTTTACAGAAAACATCATGAAACCAATTTGACCATGGTGATGAATGTCATTATGATCATGCTGTTTGTGAGGATACTACTTGACCCGAGCATTATTAGCGTTACAGCGTTTGTTACGCACGACCGGGCACTCCATGCGCCCTCAATATATTTACTGCTAGTCCCATGCCTCTATTTTTTCAACGTCTATATTGTTGAATTTGACAACAAAGCATTGATAAAATTTCTGATTCTGTTTTTCTTCATTATTTATTTTCAACATAGAACCGTTTGGGTGGCAACGAGTGTTTCTTTTCTATTTAATTTTTTTGTGTTGAAACGACAGAATATGCTGCCGCTGAAAAAGACGATTCCAACCGTCATGTTGCTGGGTTTCGTGTTTATGGCAGTGGCCTCGCTTCTGGTGAGTTATTTTCCTGAGATTGGTGACAAGATAGCTGAAAACATAGCCAACATCTCTAATCCTAAAGAAGATACGACCGGAACAGCCGGGTGGCGGATGCTGCAATACGAATCTTACTGGCCTTACGTACAGGCACATTTTATAGAAGGTATGCGCTTGGCAGGGTTTGAGCTTCCCGTTCAGTTTTATAATCCTGATGCTCCTGATTATGCCTATTTTGAAGATGGCACCGGCCATCACTTCCACAGCTTCTACTACGACATTTTATTTTATTTTGGGCTGATTGGCGTTCTTATTTTCCTGATTATCATGGTTCAACCCATATATGCGGTATTGCGATATCGATTGACGATAAGCCCAAGATACCTGAGCCTGGTGTCGTTCTCATTCAGTGGGCTGGTTTTTGGAGTTTCTTATAACACCCCTGACTTTTACTGGGTGGTTTTTGGCGTGGCACTGGCTTACCTTGACATATCGTTTTCGGATTTTCGTAAGTCAAAACAGGTAGTAGATACTCAAGCTAATGATGAGAATCGGTAATGTCCAGAGCCCTTTTCAGTTGCTTTATGGCATGGCCATGATGGCAAGACTCCAAAGTTGCACATAGTGGGAGTCTGATTTTGATTTGTTAAACACTTTTTTAAACTTTTGAGATGCCTAAGGTTAAGTTTTTAAGATTTATTCACCTTTATCGAGCGTTTGCCATTTTAATGATAGTGGCAGGACACGTATTTGCTTCTTTGGAATGGAGCCTTGGTAGAGAAGCAGAAATTGATAAAGTCGACATCGTTTTTTTCGACAATGTGAGTGTGATATTTGTGTTTATCAGCGGGTTTCTGTTCCAGCATCTGTTGCAAAAGTTCAAATACAGGTCTTATTTAAAAACCAAATTTAAATATGTCATCCTCCCATATCTGGTGATTTCCATTCCGGTAATTATTGTCCGAATATTATTGGACCGACCAACTAGTTTCTTGCTGGATACTCACCCCGATTTTGTCTCATATCACCCGCTGTTTCAGGCAGGGTTTTATTTGTTGACTGGGGCGCATTTAAGACCGTTGTGGTTTATTCCGATGATTGCTATTTTCTATCTTACATCTCCATTGTTTAAGCTTGCAGACGATCACCCTAAGTGTTACCCATTTCTGGTGGTGGGTGCCATAGCTTTGTCAATCGTTGTTCCCAGGTCTTCGCCAACAGATGTGGTTTCCAACTATCTTCACTTTTTGTCTCCTTATATTGCAGGAATGTTCATAAGCAGGTACAAGACAATAGTGACAGCGCTGTTTGACAGGTTTAGTCCTCTTGGGGTTCTTATTTTGTATTTTTTTGTAGCCGGGTGCCTTGAGTATCCCTCTACTCATCTTTCCTTTTTGACAAAGCTCTACTCATCAGTTTTTTTCCTGTACGTTTTTTGGAAAATTCAGCCTTTCTTTAAAAGGAGGATGGCTAAAATAGCCGATTACAGCTTCGGTATCTTTTTTCTTCACGATTATTTTGACCTCCTTTATAAAATTGTTTTGGAAAAGATTACTGGCGATCCATTTATCAAGGGCAATTATATTCTTTTTATGATCATTTTTGTGGCTATCGTGGCCTTGTGTGTGGTACATATTAAATTCATCAAATCGCTTTTTGGAAGATATAGCAGGATGATTATTGGTAGCTGATAGTTCTGAACCTGGCAAAGTCACGGAGATGGAACTGGCTTTTTTAACACTCTTTGGATAGAATCTATGCTTTTTGAAAACGTAAAAATAATTGTGAAATGTTGAGCTCTGAGTTTCACCATATGATATACATTGTTATTCCTGTGTTTAACCGTAAAGGATTCACAAAAGATTGCCTTGATTCTCTCAGGCAGCAAACGTATCAACATTTTAAGGTTGTTATAGTAGACGACGGCTCTACGGACGGCACCTACGAAATGCTGATAGAAGAGTATCCTGAAGTACTTGTGCTGAAAGGCAACGGCAGTCTTTGGTGGACGGCTTCGGTGAATCTCGGAATAGAACTTGCTTTGAAGGAAAAGGCAGATTACGTCATGACCCTTAATAATGACACATTGGCAAGAGAGGATTTTTTGGAAAAGATGATGTTATGGGCAAAGCGGGAACCGGATGCTATTTTGGGGGCATCCGCTTGGGACTTGGCAACAAAGAAGCTTATCTATGGTGGGGGCAACTTCTCCTGGGCCACCGCATCCATACAGATGGTCTTGGATCAAAAACCTGAGGAATCCTTTCGAGGCTTGGAACCCGTTGATCATTTTCCGGGCAGAGGGTTGTTGATTCCTGGATCAGTATTTGAGAAAACAGGCTTATTTGACGCCAATGTATTCCCACATTATTTTGCTGATTACGACTTTACTCATAGAGCGCACAGAGATAAAATTCCTTTGTACTGTAATTTTGATGCTGTGTTGTATACTTATCCCGAAGAAAGTGGCGATCGGGAAAACCGGAAAAGAAAGAATTTGAAGAGATACTACAACCACCTGGTAGGAATCAAGGGCGGTGGAAATCTCAGAAACTTCACTTTGTTTGCTTTTAGGCATTGTCCTCCATTGTATTTGCCTTTCCATTTGCTGGCAGGCTACGTTCGAAGGATATTTGGATATTTTATTAGATAGAAGGTTCTAAAAAGAATTCTACAGTTTGTTGTATTTTTAATTTGACGGGGAAGAGTGCCTAAAAGTCGTATTCAAACAACTCAATGTCTTTTTTGTAATATTTAAATACTAGATCTTTTGTCTCGGGAGTATAATATTCGCGATAATCCTTTCGATTTGTTTTATTGAGGTGCTTGAGTTTGCTTTTTTTCAATCCTATTTGTTCACAAATTATATCATAGTCGTTTTGGAGATTTTCAAACTTGCCAACAAAATCCATCATGTTTGTGTCCTTTTCATAAATGAAATCTCTTTGTAGGGTTATATTGTTGATGTCTCTTGTTGCCCACTTTAAGTAACTTTCAAAATTGCCCAAACTTAGTACTTTTTTCCTTTGGTGGTGGTTTCTCTTTTTCATTGCATATTTGTAGAGTGACACTTGCCAGTCCCAAGGATTTCGGACAAAGGCAAATTTAAAATAATCATTGAACACCTGTGGTGTTAAGTTTAATTTTAGTTCGGAAGCAGAAATATGCCTGTGATATGGATTTGGGAACATATTAGGCATTGTTCTGGAGATAAATCTGTAAGGCCTGAACATAAATATTGACATGGTGTTGTAGCGGGAAAGGACATTGCTGAGACTTGTGCCTGCTACCTTATAGATGTGGATAAAAATGAATTTTTTCGAGTGCGATAGTATCATAGCGATAGGTGCTAAAAAGTAACGACAGTTGAATGTAGTAAAATAATTTAAATAAAGCAACACGAATTTTAGCTGAGAGCATCAGGCGTTCATATCGACAGAGTTTTGCTGAATTGGTTTGTCCATTTTTCATACTGTTTCCGACTATCTCAGCAGATAGTTGGGTGTATTCCAACATCCTTAATATATTCGTTAATTTAAAAGTAGTGTCAAGTGACTAAAGGTTGACAATCAGATTTACAGCTAGCTAAAATTCAAATCTCAAACATTTTCCAATGAAGATACCGAAAATTATTCACCAGACGTGGAAAACAGAAGAAATACCGACTAAGTGGATTCCCTATCAGCAAAGAGTGAAGGAATTGCATCCTGACTGGGAGTACCGACTCTGGACGGATGAAGATAATGATGCCTTTGTTCAAAAAGAATATCCAGAGTTTTTGGATGTTTTCCGCGGCTTCCCGAAGGTGATTCACCGGGTAGATGTCATCCGGTACCTGATTTTGTATAAGATGGGAGGGTTATACCTTGATCTTGATTATGAGATGCTTAAGCCCTTTGACTTTGCTGAGGCAAACATAGTTTTGCCCAAAAACAGAAGCCTTTCATTCGGAGATCATGCCGATGAGGTCGGAAACTGCATTATAGCGTCAATTCCAGGACATCCTTTTTGGAAAGACGTTGTCGATGATTTGCATATGAGCCCACCTGAAACAGATAACCACCTCGACGTGATCAAAGATACAGGACCTTTGCTGCTAACCCGCATACTACGATCTAACCATTATCCGGATATAACAACACCCGATCGAATGTTATTTCACCCGCCTTTACCGCGAACCAAAAGAGGATATGAGGCAATACGAAATAATAATCTTTCTTATGGCATTCACCATTGTTGGGGAAGTTGGATCGAAAAATATTCGTGGAGACATATTAAAAACGCCTTTGGATTTTCCTGAGGAATAGGCCTTTTAAAAAAAAGGAATATTTTTGTGGATTGTAAGCTACTGATCCCTCAACAAGCGTACCGTGCTCATTGTTGTATTTGCAGTGTAAGTTTTTGAACAAGCTTTGTGTTTCAAAGCGAGCCTTCGTGTCAGTGTAAGGCGCGGGGCTTAAACTTTTGTATAGGGATCAGTTGACAACATGTTTGACATCTAAATTTACATTAAATGGGAATTCTATACAGAATAAAAGGAGTACGGAAGATAGTCTTAATGATTGAAAATTTTGTGTTTAACTTGGTGTACGAAAAAAAGCTGGGTAACAAGGTATCAATATTCGGCTTTCCAATGATTTTTTTGGAGCGAGGTTCTCAGATTAGTGTAGGTAAAGGGGTTATTTTTTGTTCTACATCTTACTTCAACGAGCCGGGTGTTAATCACCCGGTAATGATACGTTTGCTGTCAGAAAATGCCAAATTGGTTTTAGGAGATCGAGTAGGTATTAGTGGAGGGGGAATAAGCGTTCAAGAGGAGGTTGTTTTAGGTGACGATGTCCTCTTAGGGGCTAATACATTCATTACAGATACCGATTTCCATCCGCTTGATCCGGAAATACGAAAAGTAATGCGGCGAGAATTTGTGACCACGAAAAAGGTATTTATTGGAGACAATGTGTTTATTGGTATGAATTCGATTATCCTGAAAGGAGTTACTATTGGAGAAAATTCGATAGTGGGTGCTGGTAGTGTAGTATCAAAAAGCATCCCTGCCAATCAGATATGGGCTGGAAATCCAGCAAAATACATAAGGGACGTGCCCACGCAGAATGTGTGAAGTGTTTGCATGTCAGAGAAATTCTGGTAGGATTATCTTACTATGCTCGGCAGAGGGTCTATAAACAGGTAGTTAATTCCCGTTTCAAAAATCGTGACAGGGGAAGTATTGGTTAGCATTTTTTTCAATAAGCGCCCGTTAAACTTTGCGTATCTGATCTTTCTGAAAGTGGTTGGAAATCCATCAAAATCAGGATTTAGAGAGGCCTGAATGAGCAGATCCGGGAAGTTAATTCCTGCTTTTACAGAACCACTCAATGTTACTCCCCAAAAGCGAGGGTTTATTTCCAGCAAATAGATGTTTTTAGTTTTAAAGCTGTATAGGAGATCAATATTGGCTACACCCTCCCAGTTGAGCTTTTGCATGACCATTTGCGTAAAATTGACAATGTGCTTGTTGTCAATAAATTTTATGGTTTCGGAAAATCCGAATTGACTGGGAGCAGCTTCTAACCCTCGTTGAATAGTATAGCATCTAATCTTGCCGTTTTTGCAAATGACATTAACACCTATTGTTTCCATATCCTCATAATATTCCTGAACAAGGTGGCTGTCACTTTCCTCCCAAGCTGTGGATGCCATATGATTGATCAAGTCGTCTCTGCTTTCGAAAGCGAGAATACCTTCGCCGGAATATTGATTGGTAGGCTTAAGTATAACAGGGAAATGCAATACACCTAGTTTTTTTGAAAAATCTTCCTCACTAGTTTTCAACGACCGTGGAGTTTTGATCCCTTCTTCTGCACAAAATTCGGCCAATGTGTCTTTATAGGCAGCAGTATGATAAAGCTCTTTACTTGCCATGACCGGAAGTTGAGTATGTTTTTCAAGTGTTTTTTTAAATCGCAGGCAGAATTCAAACCCCGGAAGAAATACAGGCAGAACAATATCTATTTTTTTGGCTTTTATGATGTTAATTGTTTCAGCCAGCCTAATTTTGGTAAAACCCGGATCGTCTGAGATAAAGAACTGTTTGCAAAATCGGGAATGCCGTACGGGAGTTTTTTTGTTAGATGACGAAACAAAGACATTGTATTTCGAAGTTATCCCGAGACTTCTGACAACCTGTATACTTGATCCGCTTTCTCCATCGGGGATCAAAACGCTGATTTTTTTTTGCTCATAGCGATAAAAAATAGTGAAAAACAAAAAATTCCGAATTTTGCAGGAAATTCACTCCTGGTAAAGCTGAAAGAATCACTCGTATAGTTGTGAGAAATATAGAATTCTCTCAAATATGTAAATAGTAGAGAAATTTATACTTTTTTGGGTTGTTGTTTTGGAAAAAGTGACAGCTGTTTTCCGAGGACTTCTCTAAGTGCGTTTAAGTCAACGATGACGTCGGTTTTCTGTCCTTCTACCATATTTCGTACCTTGGAAACATTTTTTCCCACAACATAGTGATAGTTGAGTTTCCTTTTGGCAGCTATAACGTAATAGTGGGAGAAATCGACGAACTGGTCGCCAAATATTTCTACCACTGTAGTACCTTCTTTGCAGAACATAAAATTGGTCATACCAGCTCCGCTGCCTCCTATGATGATGCTTGCATTTGCAAAAAGATTTATCTTGTCTTGAAAGGAAAGTTTACTCAAAATAATAGGCTCAAAGCCATATTGCTCCAGCATATCTATTACATCGTCTTCGTTACGGATGTTTCGCATTGAGGAGTCTTTCCGGCTAATATAGTACCTTCCGCCCTTAAATTTTTTGCCGTCGTTCGGAGGGAATTCGTTGTAGAAGAAATCAACAACCCAATCGTGTATATGATAGTGCCCCCCGCGGATATATGAAGGAGCCAGTACCCTGTCTGCCTGAACATGCGGGTATTTAGTACTCTCAATTATTTTTTCTTCCGGCACGCCGATGGCCTTCATGGAATCACGCTGATAGTCATATTTGATGGTAGGAACATAAAACCAGTCTACTTCATCAAAAAGATTTGCTTTTTTTAGCAGATGTATTCTTGCGAAAGAGTCAATTAGCCAGTGGTAGTAATTGATGTAAGATCCGCCTCCCCCTACAGTAGTAAAAAGCGTGCCGTTGAAGCGGACAACATCTTCAAAATACTTCCTTTTGAAAATGGCACTTTTTTCAACCCTGTGATTTTTTACGTTTAAGTCCAATGATACCTCGTTGATCAATTTATTGTCTTCAGCAATGACAGCAATAGTAATGAGCTTATCTGTATATACGCGGCCATTCTTCACGTCAAGTATAAACTTTGCAGACTCATCTGCTTCCATGGTATAGTTCAGGCTAGGCGAAGAGGACTTTAACAGGTAATCAGGAATCCCCAACTTTGAAACAAATGAGGGGTATACTTCGTGATAAATTTTTCTTTCATTTCCATGTTTCTTAATGTATTCGTCCACAGACGAATAATAACCTTTGGGACGTAATGTAGAGTTGTGAGGTACGACGTAGGGGAGTGTCTTTTTCGAGAGCATTTCAAACTTTCCCTTGATTTTTTTGAGGTTCATGTTAAAAAGTGGTTTAATTGACAGGGCTCGAATTATTTCAGGCAAGTTAAAAAAATAAAATTGAGTATTGGAAGATTTTTTTGCACTTTATTAATATGGCTTTTGATGGCGATATATCTAAGATTGGCTCACTAAGCAAGTAAAAGACGCGGTTCACTTTATTACTGACTAATTGATGGGAGTTTTCCAAAATTAAAAATGCCTTTCGGTTGGAAAATCATACTAAATCCCTATTTTTGCATCATACCTATAATTTTTTGTATAATTCTTATAACAACTCAACAAAATGAAAGCAGTAATTCTTGCAGGAGGGTACGGAACCCGGATTAGCGAAGAGAGTGGCATACGGCCGAAACCAATGGTAGAAATAGGCGGAAAGCCTATTTTATGGCACATCATGAAGATATATTCGCACTATGGTATCAATGAATTTGTGATTTGCCTGGGCTACAAAGGACACATTATCAAAGAATATTTTGCCAACTACTTTCTCTACCAGTCGGACGTTACTATTGATCTTAATATCAACCAGATGTCGTTCGTCAACAACCAGTCAGAGCCCTGGAAAATCACACTTATCGACACAGGACAAAATACCATGACAGGAGGGCGCTTAAAAAGAGTTCAGAAATTTGTGGGTAACGAAACGTTTTGTCTTACTTATGGCGATGGGGTGAGCAATGTGGATATTAAGGCATTGGTTGAGTTTCACAAAAATCAAAAATCCATTGCGACACTTACGGCAGTGCAGGAAGAGGGTAGGTTCGGCACATTTACATTAAAATCTGATGAAGGCAAGATCGATCATTTCAGAGAAAAACCGAAGGACACCAATTCTGCCTGGATCAATGGCGGTTTTTTTGTGTTGGAGCCTGAAGTATTTAATTTTATAGAGGATGATTCCACCATTTTTGAGCGAGGTCCGCTAGAGGGATTGGCAAATAGTGGGAATCTAAGCGCTTATCGCCACAGAGATTTTTGGATGCCAATGGACACTCTGAGAGACAAAAATGTGTTGGAACAAATGTGGGAGAGTGGCAAAGCTCCCTGGAAAGTTTGGTAATTTATAGATTGAACCATGTTTACAACCTATTTGGAAACCTACCGTGCTAAAAGAGTTTTAGTAACGGGCAGCACGGGCTTTAAGGGTAGTTGGCTTTGTCAATGGCTGCTAAACCTGGGAGCAGAGGTGTATGGATATGCCCTTCTTCCCGAAACGAATCCCGCTCTTTTTGATCAGTTGAGTTTAGAGAAAAATATGCGGCAATACTATAATGATATAAGGAGCTTCGCTGATGTGAAAAAGTGTATACAGGAAGTAAAACCAGACATCATCCTTCATTTAGCCGCACAGCCCTTGGTAAGAGAGTCCTACATCACACCTCGGGAGACAGTGGATACCAATGTAATGGGTACGATAAATCTGCTGGAGGCCGTGAGAGAATTAAAGCTCTCCACTAATATTGTAGTCATCACCAGCGACAAATGCTACGAAAACCAGGAGTGGTTTTTTGGATATCGAGAAACCGACCCTATGGGTGGTTACGACCCCTACTCAGCCAGTAAAGGTATGGCCGAGTTAGCGGTATCTTCATGGCGAAGATCATTCTTTAATCCATCAAGTTTTAATTCTCATGGAGTAAAATTAGCATCCGCTCGCGCCGGAAATGTTATAGGAGGAGGGGATTGGGCTAAAGATAGAATTGTTCCCGATTGCATCCGCTTTTTGCAAGAACGAAAACCTATCCAGGTAAGAAATCCCTATGCTACCCGGCCGTGGCAACATGTGCTGGAACCCCTGGGGGGATACCTGTTGCTGGGAGCCAAGCTTATGGAAGCAGTCGGAGAAGACATGGTACAATACTGTGACGGCTTTAATATCGGGCCTTATGTGTCTTCCAATAAGCCAGTACACCAATTAGTGGAAGAAATCTTGAAAAACTGGGGTTCAGGAACCTGGAATTACTCCAAAGAACACGCTGTTCATGAAGCTTCCCTACTTCATCTTACCATAGACAAGGCCTATCACATACTTGGCTGGCAGCCCGCCTGGAATTTTGAAGTCACCATCCAGAAAACAGTAGATTGGTACAAGGAAATTTTTCATAATACTGATCTTGCCAAGGAACTTACCAATAAACATATAATTCAATACACTTCTGATTTTCGATTAAATGTTAAAGAAATACTGCCATGAGCTACTCAGAATCACTAAAGCTTCAAAAGCGATTTAATGATCTTATACCCGGTGGAAGCCACACCTATGCAAAAGGTGATGACCAGTACCCGGAATTTATGCCTGCCTACATAGTAAAAGGAAAGGGTTGTCGGGTGTGGGACGTTGACGGTAACGAGTATATTGAGTATGGCATGGGGTTGAGGAGCGTTACCTTAGGCCACGCTTTTGAACCGGTGGTAAAAGCTGCATATCAGCAAATGCTTTTGGGAAACAACTATGTCCGACCCGCCAAAATAGAGTTGGAGTGCGCAGAGGAGTTTCTTAGCATTATCGACAACGCCGATATGGTTAAGTTTTGTAAAGATGGTTCTGACGCTACCAATGCTGCCGTGAAACTGGCCAGGGCTCACACGGGCCGCGATATGGTGGCAATATGTGGCAATCATCCTTTTTTCTCGGTTGATGACTGGTTTATAGGCTCTACTCCAATGTCTGCCGGCATTCCCGAAGTCATCAAGAGCATGACGGTAAAGTTTCAATACAACAACCTGGAAAGCGTTCAGGCATTATTTGACCAATACCCCAATAAAATAAGCTGTATTATCCTGGAACCCGAAAAGTATGATCCGCCCAAAGATGATTTCCTCAACAAACTCAAAGACCTGTGCCATAAGAATGGTGCTATTTTTATTCTCGATGAAATGATTACCGGTTTCCGATGGCATCTGCAAGGCGCCCAGCGGAAATACAATGTAGATCCGGATCTTTCTACTTTTGGCAAGGCCCTGGGAAATGGATTTGCCATTGCCGCCCTTGCTGGCAAAAGAGAGCTGATGGAGTTAGGCGGTTTGCATCATAAAAAAGAAAGGGTATTTTTGATCTCGACCACACATGGCGCCGAAAATCACGCAATGGCGGCTACTATTGCTACCATGCGGTTTTACAAAGAAAACAAGGTGATCGAACACCTGGAAGAACAGGGGAAGAAGCTTGAAGTAGGTGTCAATAAAGCGTCTGCTGATTTGGGGCTCTTAGATAAAGTGAAAATAATTGGTCCTCCCTGTTGCTCAGTTTATACCACAAGCGATCAGGATAATAAACCTTCTCAACCTTTCAGGACTTTATTTATCCAGGAAACCATGAAAAGGGGGCTTTTGATGCCTTCAAGTATTGTATCTTATTCTCATTCTGATATGGAAATTGAGGAAACGATCAATAAAATTCATGAAGCACTGGTAGTGTATAAAAAGGCCCTCAATGAAGGGATCGAAAAATACCTGGAAGGAAAGCCTGTTCAGCCTGTGTTTAGAAAATTCAATTGAGATTATGTTTGAAGTAAAACCGACACCTCTTACTGGTTGCGTGGAGATTAAGCCACGAATATTCAAGGATGAGAGAGGGAAATTTGTGAAGCTTTTTCATAGTGGACTGTTTGCAGAGCATTCCTTAATGGACTCGTTTGAAGAGGAATATTATTCCGTTTCAAGTAAAGGGGTATTGCGGGGACTGCACTTTCAGGAGCCGCCAGAGGCGCATATCAAATTAGTGACATGCATTACCGGAAAAATATTGGATGTGGTGGTGGATTTGCGAAAAGCCAGTGCTACATTTAAGCACGTACACGCCACGGTGATTGATTCTGAAGAAGGTAATATGCTGTATGTGCCGGAGGGTTTTGCCCATGGGTTTTATACCTTGAGCGATAAGGCAGTTTTTTTGTCCATGAATTCCAAAAAATTCTCTCCTGAGCATGACAAAGGCATTCATTGGGATTCCATTGGGTTTAATTGGCCGGATAAGTCTCCAATTGTCTCCGAAAAGGACGCCAAAATGATTTTTCTAAATGACTACCAATCCCCCTTTTGAGTTATGAAAACTTTTGAAACTGGTATAGAAGGATGTGTTGTAGTAGAAGCATTTTCGCTCCGCGATGAGAGGGGTAGTTTTTGTAAGCCCTACCATAGAGATGATTTTTTAAAGAATGGAATAGATTTCACTATTACCGAGCAGTTTTATTCTGTTTCGGCTAAGAATGTATTAAGAGGTATGCACTTTCAGCTACCTCCTAAAGCTACCGCCAAGTTGATCACCTGCCTGGAAGGGAAAGTTTTTGATGTAGTCGTAGACCTTCGAAAAAGTTCTCCAACGTTTATGGCGGTATTCTCAGTTGAGCTCAAAGAAGGAGACAGTAAAATGTTGTACATCCCCGAAGGATTAGCTCATGGATTTTGCAGTTTGGAAGATAACTCCACGCTCTTGTACCTGTGTTCGGAAGTGTATTCACCTGAGCATGATTCAGGAGTTAAGTGGGACTCCGTGAACATCAATTGGCCTGTTAACGATCCATTGATCTCCGAAAGAGATCAAGGTCTTGTAAGGTTCGAAAATTTTGATAACCCTTTTTAGAAATGATCATATTAGACACCCGACTTGAAAAGCGCCAGAAAGACAATAAGCCCATAAAAGTGGGGTTTATTGGGGCAGGTATGATGGCCAAGGCCATTCTGAACCTTATAGAGAACCACATTCCCGGAATGCGGGTAGCTGCCGTCTCAAACCGTACGGTGGAAAAAGCTAAGAGTATTTTTGAAAATGCCGGTGTCAAAAATGCCCAATACGTGGGATCTCCGGCAGAACTTGATAAAACGGTAAAATCTGGAGGCTATGCCTATACAGATCACTACCTGAACTTATGTGAAAGTAAGGAAATCGATGTATTGGTAGAAATTACCGGCACCGTAGACTTCGGTGCTCAGGTATTGATGGATTCATTTAAGCATGGTAAGCATATTATTACTTTCAATGCAGAGGTAGATGCCACCTTGGGACCGATATTAAGTGTGTATGCTGATAAAGCGGGTGTGATTTACAGTGGGAGTGACGGCGACCAGCCCGGCGTTACCATGAACCTCTACAGGTACGTAAAAGGTCTGGGTATCACTCCTCTACTGTGTGGAAATATCAAAGGGCTTCACGATCCCTACAGAAATCCTACTACCCAGGAAGGATTTGCAAAAATTTGGGGTATGGGACCGGAAAAAGCGACCAGCTTTGCCGATGGCACAAAGCTATGTATGGAGCAAACTTGTGTAGCCAATGCCACCGGCATGAAGGTAGCCAAACGAGGAATGTTGGGATACGAATTTCAGGGCCATGTGGATGAGCTTACTGCCAAGTATGACGTGGATCAACTCAAGGAGCTGGGAGGAATAATCGAATATGCAGTGGGCGCCAAGCCAGGGCCAGGTGTTTTTGTGTATGGTACTACCGACGACCCTTTGAATAAGCACCACCTTAAATACTACAAATTGGGCGATGGACCTCTGTATAGTTTTTACCACCCTTATCATCTCTGCATTTTTGAAGTGCCGACCTCAATAGGCAGGGTGGTGGAATTTGGTGACTATGTGCTCAAGCCATTGGGGGCTCCGAGCGTAGAGGTTATTGCGATGGCTAAAACTGACTTGAATGCCGGCGTAACGCTAGACGGACCGGGTTTTTATACCGTTTATGGAATATGTGAGAATAGTGACATTGTGAAAAAGGAAAGCCTTCTTCCAGTAGGGCTGGCCGACAAGGTGAAGCTAAAGCGAAATGTGCCTAAAGATCAGGCGATAACTTTTGACGACATCGAGCACGATGCCAATAGCTTGGTGTTCAGACTTTATAAAGAGCAGCTTGAGCACTTTAAAAAAGCATAGACCTCTTATCTTCAGCAATTTTCCGAGAGCTGTTTTTGGGGTTGATGCCCGTTCTTCTACTCTTGATTACTCGAGATAGCCTCTTTATAG
>CAYUJK010000023.1:16091-18360 GCA_964444895.1 uncultured Roseivirgaceae bacterium | reverse complement strand
AAAAAAATCCTCATGCCTTGTTATTTGGGTTCCAACTGTTCTAAGGGTACAATCATTTCGCCGGGAGTAGCCTCTTCTGAGTCTTGTTCCATCGATTTGGCTTCAAATTTTTCGTAGTGGATAAGGCTGGAGATGAACCGGTTCAGCGAAGGCCGCACAAATAAGGTGATGCCAATGATCACCATCGATACCATGATGGCAATCGAGATGTTTTTATTTTTCAGTTCCTTCATCTCGTCCACATAACCTGTGGCTTTGAAAAACACGGTGATGGCCAGCAGCAGAATGATGATGCTGAAGAATACAGTAATGGCAAAAAACAGCAAGAAGTAGAGGAACGAGAGCAATACCATGTTGAAGGTGATCACTTCCGTAGCCAGCACCATCACGCGCAGCGTGTCAACTGAGGGGAGTATGCTGGAGTTCACGAGTATCAGCACGCTGATGATGATGCTGCCGTTGAACAAAGCCAGGGCAATATTGTCTTTCAGTTCGTCTTTGTTCACCTTCACAAACATTTTGTTGATGATGAGCTTGGTGAAAAATATGGTGAGCAGGCTGAACAGCACTGATATCACAATCTCGTACGAGGCAAAAAAGAATGTATTCCAGTCCATAGGGTGTATTTTGGGTTTAATTTTTAAAGGGAATATTAGTGAAATATCTTTAAATGAAGGAATGAACGCCACGGTTTTTTAAGCAGTTATTGATGTTTGCGTTTGAATCGTATATTGAGCCGTAAAAAAAATAGCGCACCCGAAATGCACTCGCCTTCCGAAATACTGAACCAATACTGGGGACATGCCGGGTTTCGGCCCCTGCAGGAAGACATCATCCGGTCGGTGATGGACGGGAGAGATACGCTGGCGCTGCTGCCCACCGGCGGCGGGAAGTCCGTTTGTTTCCAGGTGCCGGCGCTGGCGATGGAGGGGGTGTGCATCGTGGTAACGCCCCTGATTGCCCTGATGAAAGACCAGGTGGACGCGTTGAACCGAAAAAACATCAAAGCAACTTCGATTTATTCGGGAATGTCAAAGCGAGAAATAGACGTTACCCTGGATAACTGCATTTACGGCCAGGTGAAATTCCTCTACGTGTCGCCGGAGCGATTGCAGACGGAGCTGTTTGTGGCGCGTGCGCAGCAAATGAAGGTAAACCTGCTGGCAGTAGACGAGGCGCACTGTATCTCGCAGTGGGGCTACGATTTCAGGCCCTCTTACCTGGAAATAGCGACGTTTAAGCAACTCCTGCCCGATACGCCCTGCATAGCCCTTACCGCTACGGCTACGCCACGGGTGAAGGAAGACATCATTCAAAAGCTGGACCTGAAGAGCCCCAACACCTTCCAGGGGAGTTTTCTGCGGACGAAGTTGTCGCTGTCCGTGCGAAAAACAGCTGACAAAGAAAGCAAGCTGCTGGAGATACTGGAGAAGGTGCCCGGCAGCGCCATCGTGTATGTAAACAGCCGAAAGGCGGCCAAGCAACTGAGCCTGTGGCTCAACCACAACAATATATCGGCAGATTTTTACCATGCGGGCCTGAGCCATGACAGCCGCCGCCGCAAGCAGGAAGAGTGGCAAATGAACCTGCAGCGCGTGATGGTAAGCACCAATGCTTTCGGCATGGGCATCGATAAGCCCGACGTGAGGCTGGTGATCCACTACGACATGCCCACGTCCATAGAGGCGTACTACCAGGAAGCGGGGCGCGCAGGGCGCGATCAGAAAATAGCCTATGGAGTGATCCTCTACCAGGAAAGTGATTTGCTGAACCAACAGGCTCTGTTAGAAAAAAGCCACCCCAGCCCGGAGTACATCCGCAAGGTGTACCAGGCAATGGCTAACTACCTCAAAATAGCCGTGGGCAGCAGCGCCCTGGAAAGCTATGACTTTGACGTCAACGAGTTCAGCGCAAACTTCAATTTCTCTTCGGCAGAGGTTTACCAGGCCATTCAAAAGCTGAAGGAAGAGGGCTTTGTCGATTTGAATGAGAGCTTTTACCATCCGTCGCGGTTTATTTTCAACGCCGGCAAGGAGCGGGTATACGACTTTCAGGTGGCCAATGAAGAATACGACCTGCTCATCAAGGCGATGCTTCGGCTTTATGGGGGGGAGTCGTTCCGGCAGTTCACCGATCTCTCTGAGCGGCAGCTGGCCAAGTACCTCAATGCGAGCACCTACCAGGTGATCAAAAAGCTGGAAGCCCTGCAAAAAAATGGCATTATTACCTACGACAAGATCAAAGACACGCCTCAGCTCACTTTTCTCAC
>CAYUJK010000023.1:0-15991 GCA_964444895.1 uncultured Roseivirgaceae bacterium | reverse complement strand
CAAACCGGAGAGATCTACTATGACCGGGGAGGGCGGCTGCACCTTTCTGGGAAATGACAGAGGTGCCGCTTGGGGGTGGTGCTGGAGCTTTCCAAAAGTTTTGAACTTTTGGAAAGCTAATTGGAAAAACTTTTTACTGCTGACATAAGGCTGTCATCACCGGTCCCTTTCTTTGACTAATCGATCGTTTTTGATCGGCAGGGGAGTTGGCCAAGACGGCACCTTAGCGAGTTTTTCGAAGAAAAATCTGTTGCGGCAGATTGTCGCAATTTGCCTTTAGCTTTGCCGCTTTTGCCCTGTATTTCATTCTGCAATTAAAACTATGTTTGTGCTATGGTAGAAGTTTTTAAAACTAATGTTGAGCGAAAAGAAGATGCGCATCGGCTGGTTGGCCGCATCCACGAACTCTTCAGCGGTTATAGGGCCAATTTTGACCTGGAAGATTGCGACCGGATCCTGAGAGTGGAATGCCCCCGCGAGGAGATCGACGCGCCGGGAATCGTAAAGCTGCTCACTGCCAATGGATATTTTGCCGAGGTGCTGCCCGACATTGTCCCCGATGCGGTAGCCGCAGCGTTTCCTATAGCATGGCCGGCGCATAGCAGCATGGTGTAAGTGCGTCTCCCTGCGCTATCAACCCGGCGGGACGGGACTTTTCAAAAGTTCAGAACTTTTGAAAAGTTGGTCGTCATCCAAGTTCTCTACTCCAATCACCACGTCTGAAGAAAGTTCCGGGGGTGAAGTCTGTGATTTATGGTTCCGGGAGTGACGTGATACATTTTTTTCTCTCTATACAGCGGCATTCTGTACAAATTATGAAGTAACTTGAGCGGCTCTATTTCTTCACTATTTTCATTACGGGGACCTCTGCATCTAAAGTCAATAATTTGAAAAAATATATTCCACTTGGCAAATCACTCCAATTGAAAGTTTTTTCAATATTCCCGTGCGTTTTTATAAAACTAAATTCTCTCATTTTTTTTCCAGTGACGCTAAAAATTTCAATGTGAAACCTGCCGACGTAGTCATTATTCATTGAAATATTAAGGTTATCTGAAGCTGGATTTGGATACACTTTGAAGCTGTCGGCAAAACCATTCGTAAGGCTGGTAATCTGATTTACCGTTAATGTAGCAACTGCATCCTCTTCAGAAAAATTATACCCGTCATAGGCATTCCAATGAATCTCGTCCATTCCGACAAAATCCTCATCGGGTTGATATTTAAGTTCGCTTAATTCCTGCCCTACTACTTCAAAACCATCTGTTATTAGCAGTTCTCCTAAAAATAACCGCCCATTTTTTGGCACCATATTAAAAACGATTTTTTCTAACTTATCTCCATCGCTGTCTTCAAAGGCTTCATGAAAATTACTGCCATCAATGATAATCTCTGTATTCTTAATTCCTTCTATTGAAAAGTGATTTACCGCTGGAGGAGTGTTTGCTATATAACTAAAAGCAGGGCTTTTGCTTTGAGGTGTAATTAGTCCGGACGTGTTAGCTACGGAATCCACATTGACTGTATAGACATTACCTTCGGAAGGATCACTAATAAAGATCGCAATGTTAGTTTTATCGTTATTGATTGCTGCCGTGAAATTCACATCAGAACCTTCATTGTCTTTTATTGAAATGATATCGGCCAATGTGCCAGAGCTAATATCACTTCCATCAACGTTTTTAAGTTGCTGGTCAGATTCAATAAAAAGGGTATCGCCATTTCTGAAAGTATAACCACCCTTTACAGTCTTGAATGATAAAGTAGCAGGCATTAACTCGTGAAGTGCCCTTTTCCAAAGGCCATCCCCATACAGCCTCATCCCAACGAAAATATAACCATCAGCGAAGGCAATTGCTTTTAAAACAGCACTTGAAAATTGCCCATTACTTATTTCGTTCCAGGATTCACCCAAATCATCTGACATGTATAATTTGCTTCCAAGACAGCCGGCAAATATATAATTGTTATACGAGCTTATACTTGACACCGATTCATCGAGCGTTAATTGCCAATTTCCCCCAAAATCAGAGGTCTTTTGAAGACCACCATTTTGTGTGGCAACAAACAAAGTGGTATCGAAAATGATCATTCGCTCGGTGCTTCTGTCGGGTATATCATTGCTAATGTCACTCCACGACTCCCCGTTGTCATCCGATAAAAAAATCCCATTCCAAGTCCCAACCAAAGTTAGGGAGTCATGGTTGTAGATAGATCTGATATTTGAAGTAATTCCTTCATCTTTTTTTTCCCATGTGTTGCCATAATCGCTTGATCTGTATACTCCATGATCTTCAATTCCAGCAAACAAATAGGCATCATTTGAACTAAGATCATTTATTATCCGATAGGGCAAATGTTCATTAACGGTTTCCCATTGGTTGTCTGACAATTTTCTTCTATGCACGCCTCCTCCTCCCTGGCCGATAAAAATGTAGTCGTCCAGAATAGTCATTGACCTGGCATCACCACCAGAAAAATTGTATCGATCTTTTTCCTGATTCCATGTCAATCCATTGTCATTACTCGACTTAACAAAACTTTGTTCTGTGCCTACAAATATCGAATTATTAAAAGTTTTGATTTCAAATATTTCATTCAAGGCCAGTCCTTTGTTTTTATTTCGCCATTCCAGATCAAGTTCCCTGGAATTGGTCATTACTCCTCCTCCCAATAATCCTAAAAATAGAGTGTTTTCATTTGCATACATGGCCTTTACACTATATCGAGGTGCAATGGAGCCGCCGAAGACCCAAGTAGCCCCGTCATCGTCACTCCTAAATATGTATCCGTAACTATTTACAAAAATTGAATTGCCATCTATGTGAGCAGGAAGTGTGCTAAAAATCGAGCTATTGGAAGCGGTTATGTTTTCCCAGCTTTCTCCACCATCGTTGGATTTCAAAATGGACTCTGAGATATTGATGTATATCGTACTATTGATAAGGAATATCTGCTCAATATTATAGTCAGTAGCAATTTTAATCTCGTTCCAGTTTTGCCCCTCATCTGCAGACTTAAAAAAAGCTCCATTTGGTCCACCGGCATATAGTATAGTGTCAAATTTTGCAATAGAATTAATTCCATTGGAAGTTGTAGTATTATTAATGCTATGCCAGGTGTTACCATCGTCATCGGATTTAAATATCCCATATTCGGAAGCTATATACAGGTTGTTTCCGTCAGAAATGATGTCTTTCATGAATGCATCTGGTGCTGCCAGTTTTGTCCAGTTGTTACCGTCAGGAGATTTGTAAAAGTTGCCATAAACTACAGCAACTAATTCACCTTTATGGATAGCCATCGCAACTATTCTCCATTTGTCAGGTAAGTTGACCTCTGTCCAAGAATTGCCATTATCGGTGGACCGAAACATGCCATTGCCATTTGTAGCAACATACAGGGCTTCATTGAATTCGATAAAATCCTCTATTCTGCCTCCTCCAACAAAATTTTCATCCTGATGCCATTGTCCGGACGCGAGTGGGGCATTCAGTAAAAAAAATAGAATAGCTACGAGGAAAGGTTTCATATCAAAAAATTTTAAGTGGTTAAAAAAAACAAATCTGAATTTCGTTGTAAATGTATTAAAATAACTAAAAAGGGCTTCGCTTTTTTTTGAATTTTGCCCTGTATAATTCCAATATTGACAATGGGCGTGAGAGCTGGAGTATGAAATCAGACTGGATAAAAAGATCAGCACGAGACATCTCTTTATCCTCATTGCTGCAAGCCAGTAGGTCGGTAAAACTTGCAAATGTACGGCGATCTAGTATTTGAAGGCAGTGAGGATTATGGCCCTGGTCTTTATCTCCCTGACCACCAGATAAATTCAAGGATCCGGGTCTTTGGGCGACTTACCCGGGAGACGCATTTCACAGAAACGAAGGCAGACAAACTATCTCTCCAATCCCCTCCGTTCTTCCCACAACTTTGATATATTTAACGCTTCATTCACATCATTTTTTTCGGATAGATGCAAGCAAACGTTATTAAGCCACGAAAAGCCCTTAATGCCGCCTGGCTAAAGGTAAAGCCTATTCGCAGTGAAATTGAGACCTTTAAGGCCAATTTGATCCACCTGATTCATAGCATCGACAATGCCAGGGACGAGGAATATCACAAGACCGAAGTCCGGGATTTTCTCAGGAACACGTATTACAAAGACCACTACCACTTCAATGTAAAGCATAATATCGATTGGGCTATTTTTAACGGTCCTAAGTCGTCGGACTCTGTGGGCGTGCTGATCGAAACGAAGAAGCCCGCCAACAAGAGCGAAATGCTCACCAGGGAGAACCTCAACAAAAAGGCATTTCACGAACTCATCCTCTACTACCTGCGGGAAAGGATCACCCACAAAAACCTGGAAATAAAGCACATCGTCGCTACCAACATCTACGAGTGGTTCATTTTTGATGCCGCGGTTTTTGACCGGCTTTTTGCACAAAGCAAATCGTTAGTCAGGCAATTCACAGACTTCGAAGAGGGAAGGCTGGCAGGAAAGACTACAGATTTCTTTTACAGGGAAATTGCGGAGCCTTTTGTAGCGCAGATTTTGACAAAGATAGAGTACACCTGGTTCGATATCCGCGACTATGAAAAGCCCCTGAAAAATCAGGACAAGCGCGACGACAACCAGTTGATCGTCCTCTATAAAATTCTTTCGCCGGAGCACCTGCTAAAGTTGCGGTTTGTGAACGACAGCAACAGCCTGGACAAGGCTTTTTATGCCGAATTGCTCCACCTGATCGGACTATCGGAAACGAAGGAGGGAAACAAAAAAGTAATCGGCCGAAAACCCGAGGGAAAGAGAGACGACGGATCGCTGCTGGAAAATGCCATCGTGCAGTTGGATAGCATGGACAAAATTTCGCGTATGGCCCAGCCCTCGCAGTACGGGGCCAGCTACCAGGAGCGGCTGTTCAATGTAGCATTGGAGTTGGTGATCACCTGGGCAAACCGAATCTTGTTTCTGAAGCTGCTGGAAGCGCAATTGGTGTCGTACCACCACAACGACCCCTCATTTTCTTTTCTCAATTTCAAAAAGGTCAGGAACTACGACGACCTCAACAGCCTGTTTTTTTCCGTATTGGCGCGCACGCCCGAAAACAGGATCGACAATGTGAAGGCCCGGTTTGCGCACGTTCCCTACCTGAACAGCTCCCTTTTTGAGTTGTCTGACATCGAGGCCCAAACGATTGTCATCAGCAACCTCGGAGATGAGGTAACACTACCGCTGCTTTCCGCTACCGTATTGAAAGACAACAGCGGCAAGCGGCGCACCGGAGCCATGAACGCTCTCGAATACTTTTTTGAATTCCTGGAAGCCTACGATTTCAGCAGCGAAGGCTCGGAGGAAATCCAGGAAGACAATAAGTCCCTGATCAATGCCTCCGTGCTGGGGCTCATCTTCGAAAAGATCAACGGCTACAAAGACGGCTCCTTCTTCACGCCCGGCTTTATTACCATGTACATGTGCCGCGAAGCCATCAGAAGAGCGGTGGTGGAGAGGTTTAGGGAAGCAGGATACCAGCTTTCCAAAAGTTCTGAACTTTTGGAAAGCTTTAACGAACTGTACAATCAAATCACCGATAAAAAACAAGCCAACCAAATCATCAACAGCCTCAAAATCTGCGACCCTGCCGTAGGGTCTGGGCACTTCCTGGTGTCGGCGCTCAACGAGATCATCGCCATCAAGAGCGAGCTGAAAATACTGATGGACCGCACAGGAAGAACCCTCAGGGACTACCACATTCAAGTGGAAAATGATGAGCTGGCCATACGGGACGACGACGGCAATCTCTTTAAGTACAGCCCCGAAAGCCCGGAAAGCCAGCGCGTGCAGGAGGCGCTCTTCCACGAAAAGCAGATCATCATCGAGAACTGCCTCTTTGGGGTGGACATCAACCCCAACTCCGTGAAGATATGCCGGCTGCGGCTCTGGATAGAGCTGCTGAAACACGCCTACTACGTGCAGGAAGACACGCTGAAGGTGAAGAGCCCCGTATGCTATGCCGAAAGCGCTGAGTTGAGGGAGGGCTACGAACTCCCCGTGATCGGGCAGCTACAAACCCTGCCCAACATCGACATCAACATCAAATGCGGCAACTCCCTCATCAGCCGCTTCGAGCTGGACGCCGACATCAGCCAGGCGCTGAAAAAGAGCAAGTGGACCATCGACAGCTACCGCACCGCCGTGCAAACCTACCGCGAAGCCAGCAACAAAGAGGAAAAGCGGGAGATGGAACGGCTGATCGCAGATATCAAAAAAGATTTTGAAACGGAGATCTCCAAAAATGACAAAAGGCTCACCCGGCTCAACAAAATTAAGGGAGAGCTGTTTAACCTCACCAACCAGCAATCGCTTTTCGGCTTGAGCGACGCGGAAAAGAAAGCCTGGGAAAAGCAGGTGGAAAAGCTGACCAAAGACGCCCAAAAGCTGGAAGCGGAGATCGAAGAAATCAAAAGCAACAAGATTTATGAAAATGCCTTTGAGTGGCGGTTTGAATTTCCGGAAGTGCTGGATGAGGAGGGGAACTTCGTGGGCTTTGACGTGGTGATTGGAAATCCGCCGTATATCCGGCAGGAGGAGTTTTCAAGCTCCAAACCCTATCTGCAAAGTCAGTACGAAACCTATGCCGGTACGGCCGATTTGTTCGTGTATTTTGTGGAAAGAGGATTGAAGATTGCACAAAGCGGGGCGCAATTCGTCTATATTCTCCCCAATAAATGGATGCGGGCAGGCTATGGATTGAACCTGCGAAAGTGGATTAAAAACCATGAAATAATCTCCATTGTAGATTTTGGAGACTTGCCGGTATTTGAAGAGGCGACTACCTATCCGTGCTTATGGTTCATTCGGAAACAACCGGCCAAAACCGGTCTCTTTGCCTCGGCACAAATTTCTACTCTTCAATTTCCGAACGGTTTGGATCGCCATGTATCGGAAAACATCGTGGAAGTCGATCAAAACTTATTACCTGATTCCGGGTGGACCCTCGTTGACGACAAAGTGCAGAAGCTATTGGAAAAGATCAAAAACGCGGGCGTTCCTTTAGGTGAATATGTGAAAGGAAAAATATTTAGAGGTGTACTTACAGGACTGAATGAAGCCTTTGTCATAGATGCGGCGACGCGCGAACGGTTGATAAGGGAAGACCCGAAATGTGAGGAGATCATAAAGCCTTTTTTGGCGGGCAGAGATATTAAAAGGTACCAACAGCCGAAGAGTGATAAGTATTTAATTTTGTTAAAAAATGGCCAGACAAAGGAAATGTTTGGGGAATTAAGTGAGGAAATGGCTTGGGAAAAACTATCTGAAAAGTATTCTTCCATCTGTAGCTACTTACTCTCTTTTGAATCGAAAGCAAAGAAGAGATATGACCAAGGTCAATACTGGTGGGAGTTACGAGCCTATGACCACTATAGAGAGTTTGAAAGTAGGAAAATTATGTATCCGGACATTTCAAAGAATTTGAACTTTACAATCGATGAAGACAAGCACTACTGTGTGAATACAGTGTACAACATTGCTACCCGTGCAGAAGCATTATTAGGATATTTGAATTCACAACTTTTCTTATTTTACTTTAGTTCGGTGTCAAATTCCATCAGAGGGGGCTATATGAGATTTTTTTCCGATTATATGCTTCTTTGTCCGGTACCAAAGGACTTGGGGAGCATTGAAACTACCGTCAACAAAGTTCTTCTTCTCAAAAAGCAAAACCCCGATGCTGACACAAGCCAACTGGAAGCTGAGATAGACCGGATGGTTTATGAGTTGTATGGGTTGACGGAAGAAGAAATAGCATTAGTAGAAAATCGGTAAAAGCAGCGGTATTTTTATCACAGCCACGCCCGTTTCCTGTGGTCAACCTTCCCGTTCGCGACAGACGGGATCCCCATGACGGTAAAGGGGGAACGACTGCCTCCTGCCGCTCAATCAGTGCTCCCATTCACCAGATTGCCACCGAATGCTCCTCGCGTCGCATTCGTCGCCTGTCTGCCGATATAGGCAGGCAATGACGGTGTATTGGGGCTTTGGGCCAGTTCTACCTCATGCTCCACTTACAGCAAAAGTGGGAAAGCCCAAAGAAAAGTACGACGACTCCCCATACCGTCATCGCGAGTGTCTTCTCTCCCTAAGCGAAAGACACGTGGCGATCTCGCACTTGAAAGTCCGGCAGCCCCCCAAAACCCTAATCATCAATTTAGCCTAAAAAATATGCCGGGAAAATCTGGATGTCCTGCTATATTTGTTTGAAACAGATAAGGTTTAATGTCTTTTTTTAGATTATTTATTGTCGGCTTCTTTTTATCCTGTTGCTACCCAGCATTTGCTGGCGTTCCTGATAAGATCGAATATAGTGAGGCATGGGTTGATTCGCTATATATGAGGGCTTGGGATGTAATGTATAGTTTTCCCGATTCAGCTATTTATTTTGCGAATTTGAAAGAACAAATCGCAAAAAAAATTGGCTACACAAAAGGTATAATCAACGCTCACTATATTCGAGGAAACGCATTCAATGAAAACAACTTATTCAGCCTAGCAACTCAAGAATACTATAAAGCTCTTTTATTGATCGACAAAAGTTCTAATAACGAATTTTTGCGAAGAAAGGCGCTTGTTTTGCAAGGAATTGGGTATTCTTTCGAAATGGCTTCCAATTATGAAATGGCTTTTGAATTTTATATGGAGGGACTTCAAGTTGCAAAAGTTATAGATTATAAGGATTGTATAGCTGACCTGAATTATAATATCGGGGTGTATTTTAAAGAAAAGCAAAATTACAAGAAGGCGCTAGAACATTTTTATCAAGCACTAGAAATTTACAATGAGAATGAAGATTTCGAATACATTGTTGCAACTTATAATATCATTGGAATACTTTATAAAAGTGAGCAAAAATATGATTCTGCAAAGTTTTTTTATATGAAGGCACTGAATTTCACTAAAAAAAATATCCCTTCTTCAAGGAAAAAATCCTGGTTTATCAGCAACATAGGAGAAACCTATTTTGTGCAGGATCAATACGATTCCGCCAAATATTACTATTCCCAAGCTCTCGCACATAGCGAAAAGCTCAGCGACACAGAAAAAATCAAATGGCTGAACAACAACCTCGGCGACGTCTATCTCAAGCAAAAGAACTACGCCAAAGCCATTGCCTACTACCAAAAATGCATCTCGCTGGGCGATGAGGAGAAGATAGATGAAGAAATGAAACGCGCCTACAAGCAGTTGGCAGAAGCCTACAAAAAAACAGGCAAATATGAGGAAGCGTGGATGTACCAGGAGAAGTTCATGGCCCAGACCACTTCCCTGCAAGAAACCAAATACACGCTCATCGGGCAAAATGCCGAACATCGGATCAAAGAAGTACAGCGGGAACACCAACTGTCCGAAGAAATCGCAAAAACCACCCGGCGCAAACTTATGTCCGCCACCCTCGCCCTGGGTTTTTCACTGTTGGTGTTGCTGTATGTTCTTAAAAGCAACAAAGTGGACTGATTGGGTTTGTTGATAGTTCTGACCCGCCATCTTCTCCTGCCACTCTTTCCGTTCTATGCTATTGCCCGGAGTCACGGTGTTTCTCTCTTAACTGCCGCTGCTGCTGCCTCCTGCCGCTCTTTTTTACTATTTACCCGGAGCCACGGACTATCGTCTTGACCGTTTCTCCAACCTCCCCATTAACCGAATAACCAATAACGAATAACTACACGCCCCCTTCCCGGTACGCCCCCCTCTCCGTTTTTTGGAGAGGGGCCGGGCCTGCCTGTCGCCTGCCTGACGGTATGGAAGGGCAGACAGGGGTGAGGACACTTTAGTAAGATCCCTCGCCCTGCCTGCCGAAGGAAGGTTCGTCGGGATGACAAAGAGGCTATGTTTTCCAGAGCAGGCCAGAATTGGCAGTGATTCTAACTTCCAATTCCCAATCTCCTCCCAACCATAAGCGGGAAAGCCCAAAGAAAAGTACAACGTCCCCCATATGGTCATCGCCTGCCTAGTGGGTAGGTTTGCAATGAGGGTAAAGTATAGCTTCTGGTGCACGACTTGCTACTATATCTGTTCGCTTTGCAGTGAAAGATAGTCGGAAGATTCTCTCGTGAATTGGGGTTAAATGGTAAACATATTTAAAAAAAACATTTTAATAACTGCTTATAGTTTAGATAATGTCCTATTTTTATTACCTCTTAAACCAAAAATGGAAAACCATGAAAAAACTAACCGCTTTAATAGTGCTTATTTTGGCGTTGAATGCTTGCCGACAAGATGAAACGCCACAACCAAACGAAGGTCTTTCATTACTTTCGTCTGAAGCATCAGTAACTAGAGGTATTTTGACCTTTAGTTCAGCCGATTTTTATACCACTCTAATCGAATCGGGCGATGATGAAAGAAAGTCTTCCCTGGTAGCAGAGCTGAACCAAATAGACTCTTACAATTCGCTTAAAGATAGACTCAATAAAATGGAAAAATCGGTAAGTAATGGGAGAGCCTTAACTTCTTTAGAAGTAGAAGTTATAGAAGACAATGATTTTCTTGCGACCATTCTAAATGAGGACGGAATGATAGCCATTGGTGAGCACTATTTTAAAATTAATTTTACTGATGAAATAGTATATGTACTTCCCGTTTCATTTCAGGATCAATTAGAAGATCTTCGGAATGAGAATTTATCAAACGGCAATATTATGGTCTTCTCCACGAGTGATGATGTTCTTGAACTTCTCGACGAGGGCTATACAGAATCACCATCTTCAAACGGCCGTACCATGCTCTTATGCGGGGATAGGAAAGCAAGTGGAAAAGAAAAAATTAAATATTTTGAATACAGCGACAATACTGCTGGAGTAAATTATCGTGTAAAGGCCAAGCATGTTTACCAAAAAGCGGGAGTCTATTTTTCTTTGTTGACTGAATTGAAACACATGAGCAGATACCAAAACGTTAGTAGCTTAACTCCATGGAGTCCTTCAAATACAGAGATATATCTCGAATATTACTATAAGTACAAAAGACGTTGCCGAAGCGGGGATTCTGAAGGTAGAAGCACGCGTTACACGAGTTGGGACAACAAGCTAAACAGGCGTCATTATGAAAGTACGCGAGGACTGGCAAAAATCTGGCTGGAGTCAAAATATGAATTTCTTGCCAGAAATGCAGATACCGGCGGCTCTACCGTTCAGTTGTTAATACCTGTGGTAAAAGATGGATATTAATGGGAGAATCTTATTATTTGTTTTGACGATCCTCGGATATGGCAACGTTCCAGCCCAACAACACTGGAGCGTTGAGCTTTCCGGTGGACCGTCCATTTCATATACCCAAAATGAAGTACATCCTTATTCTCGTCACTTTTCTGAACTAAATACGCTAGGCTTCAGTAGTGGAATAACCGGTCTTTATTCGCTGTCGTCCCAGTGGGATCTTGGTGGTGAAATAGGGCTTGCATCCAGAACTATCGGGATAAAGCTGATTGACATACCTCTTCAAAATGGGTATATCTCAAAGTACGTAAAGTATGCTGACGTTAAATCTCCCCTTTTCAGCCTTGGCGCAAGATGGACTTATAGAAAGAGTAGCTGGGGCCTATACGTTTATCCTTCTCTTGGCGTCATTTACAATTCCGACAATTTATCGTTTGGTCAATTAAATATCGATGTCAACCAACAAGTAGAACAAAATGAATTATTCTATCGACATAAAAATAATCTTGGCTATTTCACAAAGTTGGACCTGGGTGTTCGCTTTTTTACCAAGCAAAACAATTATTTCCTGATAGGCCTCAGGCATGTCCACGGCTTTAATGAGCTTGAAAATTATTACTCCGACAACTTTTCACTTCTCGGTGATCAATACAGCTTCAGAGCAATAAATAAAGGAAGTTTTTCTGCTTTGGTCCTTGGCTATGGTATAGATTTAAGTTCATTTTCTCTGAAAGGTAAAAGTAGTGCAAAGCCGGAAAACTCTGGAAAAATGTTGATCAGAGAAATGGCGCTGTCGGGCGGCGAATACGTCGCGTTTAGTAGTGGCATAAGAATAAAAAGCAATAGGCAAAAAAACGCCGAAAATGTTTACTCTAATGTAAACGGTTTAGTAAGCTTAGTTTACGGTTATCGCTTCGACCACCTTTCTGCCGAAATGGGAATTGCAGGCTTCTTTGACAACAATTACATACAGATCGACCATTCGGATAAAGAAGCGCTGATTTTTCTTTCAAACCCCTATTCAGTCTGGACAATACCGGTTACATTGAAGTATGATTTGAATTTAGATCCCCAAGGAGCTTTTCGGATAGGAGGGCTATTTTCCACAAATTTTATCGTGAGGAGTACATCGGATCGTCAGTGGGCCGAAGAATTTGAAGGAAGGTTTTCTACTAACAGTGTCGAGGTCAACTATCAAGGAGTATTGACCGCTAACGAAATCAGGCTTAGTAAAAGATTTTTCTTCAAAGGAGGGGTTTTTATGGAAGCTCTTATCGGTCGATCGAATTTTTTAAGCCTGCAACTGAGTCGAAATTTTGGAAGTCCTGTGCTAAGTAGTTACCGCATAGAGTATTCCATTGACGATGATGCACCGGTCAGCAAAACAGTCGAATCCTCCGTTAGCGGCGTGGTGCTCGAGCTTGGGCTCAGGAAGCCTATCTCGATATTTAAAATCAAGAAAAGATTGCTTTAGAAATGGCTCGCCTAAGCGAAAGACACGTGGCGATCTCGCACTATACTGACACATTTCAGGCCTCCAGATCCCTCCTACGTCGGGATGACAAAGAGTCATTTCTTTCCCAAGGGGCTTGAATTGACGTGATAATAAAAAGAGTTTTTATTTCCAACTCCCGCTTTCCACACTAATAAGCTCAAATAATCAATATTCAATACACAACAATCAATGTGGCCTCCAACCTCCAGCCAAACCAATGACTAATGCCCAATGCCCAATGCCTAACCCAAAAACGAGTAACCAAACCACCGAATACAGAATACCGAACACCGAACACAGCTCAAAACCTCCAACCTCCCCAATCAAAGCGGTCTGAATACAACTTATTCCTACGGATGGTTGACTGACAAGGAACTCACCGATAGAACGGGACAATGAAAGTGATCGGAGAGATTTTCTTTAGTGAAGGCAGGATTTTCCTCAAGCTTTTCCTGAATGCTTTCCGGAATGATCAAAAGATCAACGCCAAAACGCTTTATCGCAGACGATATTCGTTCGTGGGCAAAGCCTACCTCTGTCACAAACTGATAGTTAATCTTCGAAAATCCGGGATAGTCTTTTCGTAGTTTTTCAAATTTCTTAAAAGCCATATCCTCCTTTTCTTTCTTGATAGAGATGCCATTTGCATTTTTCGGGCTTTCGGTATTAGAAATTAACCGGTAGGTGTATAAGATAATCAATTCGCTTTGACGGGATTGCGCCCTGTCCAACGCACACGAAAGCGCTCGATTGGAGGATGCAGAAAAGTCCGTAGGGTATAGTATACGTTTGAACATGATCCCTCTTATGTGTAGAAATACGACTTGATTTTTTTTGCTAAAATAGTGCGTAAATCAATAGGTGAAGAGGGGCGTGTGTCATGCATTTTACTGATTTTTGTCATATTTTTAGACGTCAAAAATTTTATTGCAGATTGTGAGCATAGAAAAATCGGATACATACGAGGCTATTTTTGAATCGTGTCAGGAAGGGATCCTCGTGGTGGACAGAAGGGGGAGTATCGTCATCGCCAATAAAGCATGCTATGCGTTGTTTGGGTATCAAGGCAAGGAAATGACAGGCATGAATGTGGACGCCCTGGTTCCCCAGCCCCATAGGGAGCTTCACGTAAAACACCGCGAAAAGTACGAAAGAAAGCCTGGGCCCCGGCAAATGGGGAAAGGGCGAGACCTTCTGGGGTTGAAGAAGAATGGTGATAAATTTCCGGTAGAAATAAGCCTGAACCGCGTGCGAATAAACGGAGTGGATCACACCATAGGGTTTGTCATTGATATCACCGAGCGGAAAAAAATCGAAGAAGCGCTAAAAAGAAGCGAAGAACAACTTATCGAATATGCCGCTGAATTGGAAAAAAGGGTAACACAGCGCACGCAAGACCTCGACCGCACCATTATGGCACTTGAAAAAGCCAATGCAAAGCTTGAAGAGCAAGTGGATATTCGAAAAAAAGCCGAAGAGGAAACGCTGGTGGCATTAAACCGCGAACGGGAGCTGAATGAATTAAAATCGCGGTTTGTATCTATGGCGTCACATGAATTCAGGACACCGCTGAGCACAATTTTGTCCTCGGCATCCCTCATCGAAAAATATACGCAGCCCGGTACGGAAGAAAAACGCAGGAAGCATGTCGGAAAAATAAAATCATCAATCAACAACCTGAATGATATTCTCAACGACTTCCTTTCTGTGTCCAAGTTGGAAGAAGGCAAGTTTGAACTCAACAAAGAGATAATAGCTGTAGGGAATTTATTAAATGATGTGAAAGAGGAAATGATGTCAATAGCCAAAAATGGGCAGCAGATACAGCTTGTCGGCAGCGACACAGGGTGTCGTCTTCATACAGATAAAAAGATACTAACCAACATCATCATCAATCTGCTCAGCAATGCCATCAAATACTCGGGTCCGGATACGGTTGTTACCATAGTCTTGACGGAAAAAGAAGACCACATCATGTTGCAGGTAGTTGATCAGGGCATGGGCATACCGGAGGAAGAACAAAAGCATCTGTTCGAAAGGTTTTTCCGGGCGAGCAACGCAATCAATATCAATGGCACGGGTCTGGGGTTAAACATTGTGAAAAAATACGTAGATATGCTGCAGGGTGAGATTTCTTTTGAAAGCATCCCCAACCAGGGAACTACTTTTACCATTAACCTTCCTAAATAAATACATAATCAGATGAAAAAAATACTGGTCATAGAAGACAACAATGAAATTCGGGAAAATATTGTGGAGATACTGGAGCTGGATGGTTATGAAGCGATGGAAGCTGCCAACGGGGTGGAAGGAGTGCAGGTAGCCCTCAAAGAAGTCCCGGACCTGATTATTTGTGATATTATGATGCCGGAGCTCGATGGATATGGCGTGTTACATATTTTGAGTAAAAAGGAGGCCACAGCTGGCATTCCCTTCATTTTTCTTACAGCCAAGGCCGAACGCTCCGATATGCGAAAAGGCATGAACCTGGGGGCAGATGACTACCTGACCAAGCCATTTGACGATACGGAATTGCTTGAGGCCATTGAAGTCCGGTTGAAAAAAGTGGATGCGCTGAAGAAGGACTACCGTTTGAATGCCGAAGGTTTAAACCAGTTTATCAATGACGCGAAGAATAGCTACGACTTAAACCACCTGCACGCCGATAAAAAGCCCAAGCGCTATAAAAAGAAGCAGGAAATTTTCCGGGAAGGCGAACACGCAGGATTTGTATATTTCATAAGTTCCGGCAAGGTAAAAGTCTTCCATACCAATGAGGAGGGGAAAGAATATATTACGGCAATCTACACAGCGGGAGAGTTCATGGGCTATGAGTCTTTGTTTGAAAGTAAAAATCATATCGATACCGCCGAGACATTAGAAGAGTCAGAGGTTATAAAAATATCCAGGGATGAATTCTTCGATTTGGTTTATACCAACCGCGATGTTTCCCGCAAGTTCATAGAATTACTGTCGAATAAAGTATCTGAAAAAAGTCAAAAGCTACTTCACCTGGCTTATGATTCAGTGCGCCAACGTACCGCCGAAGCATTGATTACAGTTTCTCAAAAATTCACCTCTCAGGGCTCCAATGGCTTTCTGAGTATATCGCGGGAAGACCTTTCGAATATGGTTGGCACCGCTACGGAATCGGTGATAAGGGTAATATCAGAATTCAAGGATGAAGGAATTCTCGAAACACGGTCAGGCAAAATCGTCATCTTGGATATCAAAAAGCTTGAGCACATACAAAAATGGAATGTGTCCAGGTAAAGAACC
>CAYUJK010000022.1:17333-18391 GCA_964444895.1 uncultured Roseivirgaceae bacterium | reverse complement strand
CCCACCGGCGCGGGATTTCCCTTCATCTGGATAATTTCCCCTTTCCTCAGTATGTACAAGGGTAAATTGGCTCCGGCGAAGAAAACCTCTTTATTCCCCGGCGTAAAAACACAGAGCGAGAGGTCCATTCCGCCGTCATAATCTTCGCTTGGGTGCGAATGAAACATGTGCAGCACTTCTTCATTGAGCCTGTTCAAAATCGCGCCGGGATCGAGATCGGGAGTGGAGTAGACCGCTTTTTGGAGCAGGTGATGGGCGTTTACCGACATAAATGCTCCGCTCACACCATGCCCAATGCAATCGCCTACAGCGATGATCTTATGCCCGTCCTTTGCCTCAAACCAGTAAAAATCGCCGCTGACTACATCCTTTGGTATGTGCATCACAAAAAAACCCTCAAAATGCTCCCGTACCTTCTCTTCCAGCGGAAATACATTTTTCTGAAGGGCCTCGGCAGCTTTTATATTATCTCTGATCTCATTATTGGCTGTTTGCAAGCGCTTTGCCTGTAGCTCAAGTTGCGTGTTTTTCATCACAACCTCTGAGGTCCTTTCTTGCACTTGTTGTTCTAGTTCTGCCTTTTGTTCTTTGATGGCATTGATGCGCAGGCGAATCAGGGAAATGATCAATCCACTGAATACTATGCACATTAAGGTTACAAACCACCACGTTTTCCAAAAAGGCGGTGTTATGGTTATTCGCACGGCAACTCCCTCTTCGTTCCATACGCCATCGTTGTTAGCAGCTTTCACTCTGAAGGTATAGTCCCCGGCGTCGAGGTTAGTATAGGTAGCTTTGCGATCGTGTCCTACGTAGTTCCAGCCACTTTCAAAGCCTTCCAGTTGGTAGGCATAGCGATTTTTCTCAGGAGCCAGGTAGTTTAGTGCAGCGAAGTCAAACGAAAATACGGATTCATTGTGCGTCAATACGATCTGCTCCGTCAGGGAAATGTGCTTTGATAGCGGTGAGTTTTTATCCCTTGCTTTAATGGAATTGTAGAAAATCTTGAAATCTGTGATGACCACCGGTGGAGCATGAGGATTGTCAACAATATTAGC
>CAYUJK010000022.1:4707-17233 GCA_964444895.1 uncultured Roseivirgaceae bacterium | reverse complement strand
CTTTTCGTCAACCATCGTGAGTCCCGCCCAGGTGCCTGCCCATATCACGCCGTCTTCATCCTCTATCAGGCAGTTCACATAGTTTTTCAAGCCCCTCTCAGGATCATCAAACCGCTCTTTTTTGTAGTTGTTTAAGTCCATCTTCACCAGTCCGGCCTGCGTGCCCACCCATAGGTTATTTTGACGATCGCCGTAGAGATACAACACCGAATTCTGCACCACTCCACCGGTGGGATACGCGTCGTCGTACACGTACCGCTGTGCTTTCCCGGTTTTCCTGTCCAACCGGTACAAGCCTGCATCCCAGCAGCCTACCCACAGCTCTCCTCCGGGGCCCTCCCATACCGCCGATACAATGTCCGACCCAATACTTCCCGGATCGGCCGGTTCGTGGATGTAGCGTTTAAAATCACCTTTTTGCGTATAGATATTTAAGCCGCCTCCATCCGTGCCGATGAGCAGGTTTCCCCGGCGATCTTTAGCCAATGCAATGATGCTGTTGTTATTGAGGCTGTTTTTGTCAAAGGGACTGTGACGGAGATGCCTGAATTTTCGTTCCGATATGAAGTCTACACCAGAACTGTAGGTGCCCACCCACATATACCCTTCATTGTCGCGATAAATGCATTTGACAGAATTGAAGCCCAGGGTTTCAGGATTACCAGGAATTGACTGGTAGTTATGGAAAACCTTTTTTGTCTTATCAAAAATGATAACCCCTTTGTGCAGCGTACCTATCCAAATATTGCCATGCCGGTCTTCATTGATGCAGGTGACGGTATTGGTAAGAAGGTCTTTTGCTGGCGATGGACCCTGCCGGTAGACGGCTGTTTCTCCGGTCTTTCTGTTGTAGCTATATACCCCATCTCCATAGGACAACATCCAGAGCAGGCCTTCACTGTCCTCAAAAATGTTGTTTACATGCTGAATGGGAAGCCCCGGTGGCGCAGTCAATTTCCGCTTTTCCGGGTCATACGTGTAGAGCTTGTCGGCGCTGAGCCAAAAGGCGCCCTCGCTGTCTTCAAAAAACACCACGATTTCCGGGTCAGCCGTCAGGTGTGTTTCGAACACGTCCTTTTCGCTGTCATATCGAAATAAAAGCTGCCCGCCGTATGCCCACAGGTTTCCATGGCTATCTTCCAAAATGCCTTTTATGTATCTGTTTTGCAGTTCTTTGTAGGTGAAAAAATTGTCTGTTTCGCGATTGTAGCGGTTCAGCCCTGACTGAGTGGCCACCCAAAGGACATTCTTACTATCTTCGTACAAGGCGATGATATCGTTGTCTGCTATCCCTGTAGAATCGTCTGGGGTTTTCAGGTAGGGTGTGATGACGTACCCATCGTACCGGTTCAAGCCAAAGGTGCTGCCAAACCACATAAACCCTTTGTGGTCTTTGATAACGGCTTTTACATTGCTGTGCGTAAGACCATCTTGCGTGGTGATATGCTTAAAGTGCAGATCGGGCTTTTGAGCTATGGCAAAAAATGAAATCGCCAGAAACGACACGCCCAGTACGTTTTTACAAAAAATCATTGCTCCCAATTTGTAGGTTGAGGGTTGCATTCAAAACCAAAATTTAGTAAGGATTTATTCTAATTTAATAAGAATAAGATGGAAGAGGGATATGTGAAGATGAAATATTGAAAAAAATGGACTAATAGATATCAAAAAATTTTCGACGACTTTGGTCGGCTTGGTATGCAGGTCCCAAAAGCCATAAAAACAAGAAAGCGGAGTACAAGCCGTCATCCGCTTTCATACTTTTTTACAGGTATTTGAAAAGGCTTACTATGCGGGCCTTTTTGTAGAAACAAAATGCTTTTTGTCGATAGAAGGTGTTTTAATTCCAAAATGATTTACAACAGCATTATAATCGCTAAAATCCAGCGCTGTGCGACCGCCATCAATGTAGTACGAGGGCAAGATGATCACCCGAATTATCCAATCATCCGTTAAATTTGCTCCTAAATCGTCCAAATCTAAATTGCTATACTCCAGAAGTAGTACAACGTTCTGATACGTAAAATCATAGTTCAATATCAAAATACCGGAGTCAACGAACATAGTTTGGGGCAACTGCCGCCAAATCGGGTTGCCATTTTGATCAGAACCCCAAACCGCATACACGAGCACGACCTCATCATCATATAACTCAAAGGGGAAATCCAGCTGCACGCTGTAATCAGGACTTGTGAAATCAATATCAAAATAATCCTGTGTCAAAATCAAGTCTCCCTCACCTGAAGGTCCTTGAGGCCCCTGTGGTCCTTGAGGTCCCTGCGGACCAGCCGGTCCCGGAAGTCCTTCTGGTCCTCTACATGCACTAAACACAAGGAAAATGGCGAGGATTGAAAATAGGTATCGTTTCATAACTGTCAATTTTTGTGAAAGATAAAGTATTTGCGAGCTATTCCAAAGGCTGTGCCAAAATCATAAATTCCGCTTTAGTTGCTCCAATTCATCGGAAAAACCACTCGACAAAATGGGAAAACGGCACCAGGTGCGTGGGTCTACATTGAAGTCGTCGAGGTGAAAAGACGGCGCAATTCGCTCCCGCTTCCATTGGTTTCGGGTCCAGAGGGTATAAAATTTCACTATGTAGCTCACCAGTTCGGCTGGCGCAACATTCAGCTTCGCTTTAAGCTTTTGATACACCTCCAACGGGCTTTTCCGGTCACGGATAGCCAGTCTTTCGATTTCCACGATCACCGGATACGGCATCAGGTCAGCTTCGTCGGTTTGGGTTCTTTCCAAAGGGCGAAGTTCCGCGCTCGGACGCAACGAATTGATGTTTCGCAAGCTGACATAGCCAAGAGTCTCTTCGGCCCATCTAAGCCACTGAAGGATAAAGTGCTTGTCTACCGCCGCTATTGGGGCTATGGATCCGCTGGTATCGCCGTCCATCGTGGCATATCCCACATCGCCCTCGCTGCGGTTAGAGGTGGTAATCAAAAGTGCGTTTTTGATATTGGCCAGCATCCAGATAATGGGGCTGCGCGCCCGGGCCTGAATATTCTGAAGGGCTATGTCGTCCTGTTCCCAGGTGAGCTTTCTGCCGATGGCATTTTCCATCTTCCGGGTGTACGTATCCACTTCTTCATCTATGCGCCAGGAAAAAAAAGTGGCGCCACATTCGGCGGCAAGCTGAGATGCCGCTTCGAACGTCTCCCGCGAAGAGTTCACTGTAGCCTGGTAAGCACAGTACAAGATGTTTTCGACAATAAACTTCTCCACCTCTCCTTCTCCACGTTTTTCAGCTTCCTTCAGCAGGTCCGTTCTGCCCATTTTATTCAAAAAAAGGGAGACTCCCAATTCGTTAATACCGCGCTTCACCATCTCGGCTACCAGTATAGCGCAAGAGCCCGAATCAGCTCCACCGCTCAACGACAGCACAAAACCCTTGCTGTGGCTTTTGCGCAGATAGTCAAAGAGTGCCAGCGAAACCGCCTGTGTGAAAATTTCATCCTTATCCTCGGGGTCTATGGTTTTCGTTTCGGTAGAGTCAAGGTTATCAAAATCAATATCTTTGTAAAGGAGGTTTACATTTTGAAACGACAGCCGCTGATTGTAGGCATAAATGTTTCCCTGACCGGAAATAAAGATTTCACCGTCATAGATCATCCTCCCCGCTTCATTTCCGAGTAAGTTGGCATACAGGTACACCAGGTTGTAAGTCCTGGAGGCGTCTATGGCTATTTGCTCGCGGAGTTTCGACTTACCAAAGGCAAAATGGCTGGCACTGGGATTGATAATCAAATCCACACCCCTTGCCGCCAGGCTCCCCGCCGGACGATGCTCTCCGCGCCAGGCATCCTCGCAAATCTCCATGCCTACGGAAATGCCATTGTATTCAAAAATGAGGTCGCCTATCGGGATGGACTGTCCTTCCATCTGTATGGTCGATACCTCTCCCCGCTGCCAGGGCGTAAACCACCGGGGCTCATAGTGTACCCCGTCGTTCGCCATAAACTGCTTGGCCACCAGCCCTTTAATCTCGCTATCAATCACCACACAGGAACAGTTGTACAGCGTGGCGTTGTGTCGCACGGGCAAGCCAACCGTAACCAGCATTCCAGCAGTTTCGCGGGCAATTTCAGGTAGCAGAGAAAACGCCCTCTGCCAAAGCCAGTCGCTTAGAAACTGATCTTCGCAGCCGTAACCCGTGATGCACAGCTCTGGCAAACACAGGATGTCCACGCCCACATTCCGGGCTTCAGACAGCGCATGCCTGATATTGGTTAGGTTGTTATTCCAGTCAAAAGGGATTTGGTTCAGCGCGGCGCCGGCTATTCGTAGTTTGTTCATTGGCATCTATGGTGAAGTGCCAAATATATCATTGAATTTCGAGAATTTCACAGGTTTTCTGAGCGGCGAGCTGCTCAGCTTTCTTTTTGCTAAGCCCACTGCCGGACGCCACCACTTCGTTTTCAATGATCAACTCCGCCGTGAATTCCTTCTGATGATTACTGCCTGAGCTTTCGATAATGCGAAATTCAATTTCTTTGTTAGCCTGGTGGGCCCACTCTATGATCATGCTTTTGTAGTTGGTGTTGATGTTGACAATCTCAGAGAGGTCGTAGTGTGGAATGATGAGCTTTTTCAGGATGAAATCCCGGCAAAATTTGTAGCCGCGATCCAGGTAAACAGCGCCGATGAGGGCCTCCAGGGTGTCGCCGTAAATCGACTTGTAGCTAAGTCTGTTTTTCTTGTTGCTGTTAAACTCTACAATATTGGAAATGCCGATTTTGCGAGCAACATTATTGAGGGCATCGCGGTTCACTATCCGGCTGCGAATTTCGGTGAGGAAGCCCTCGCTTTTCAGAGGGAATTTTTTAAACAAATATTCAGCTACAACCAGCCCCAGCACCGCGTCGCCCAGGTATTCAAGCCGTTCGTTAGATTCGCGAACGCCTTTTTCGTTGGGCTTGGCAATAGAACGATGCTGGGTAGAAAGCCTGTAAATAGAAAGATTCAGCGGCCTTTTACCCACAATGTTCTTGATGGAGTTGATCAACTCTTTTTCTCCCGGCGTCGATAAAAAAGATGCAATCCTTTTCATCCGTTCTCTTTAATTTTCAAAAATCGTCCGGAAGTCTCTCCCTGGCGCTGCCCATAAAACACGTGCAACACCTGTGAGAAACCTACGATGGTCATAAACATTCCCGACCATCATGGCCTCACTATCGAATGTTTTACCAGGGACATTTCAAAAAAGGACATTTCAAAAAACTAATCCTTCGTAAAGATAATAGAGACATTGTGTCCTCCAAAGCCGAAAGTATTACTTAAAGCGGCATTTATCTCTCTTTTTTGAGCCTTATTGAATGTAAGATTGAGTTTGCTGTCAATATTCTCGTCGTCGGTAAAGTGGTTGATGGTGGGTGGAACGATGCCATGTTCGATGGCCTTGATGGCCGCAATTGCTTCGATGGCGCCGGCAGCTCCCAGCAAATGCCCGGTCATGGACTTTGTAGAGCTGATGTTCAACTTATAGGCGTGGTCTCCAAAAACACCCGTGATGGCTTTTGTTTCACTGATGTCTCCCAAAGGAGTCGATGTACCATGCACATTTACATAGTCTATTTCTTCCGGTTTCATTTGGGCATCCTCCAGGGCATTGATCATCACATTCCTGGCGCCGATACCCTCCGGGTGGGGTGCAGTAATATGATAAGCATCCGCAGAAAGTCCTCCTCCTGCCAATACAGCGTAAATCTTAGCCCCGCGCGCTTTGGCATGTTCGTATTCTTCCAGCACAAGCGCCGCTGAGCCTTCGCCCAGCACAAAACCGTCTCGTTCCTTATCAAAAGGACGCGAAGCAGTCTCGGGCGAATCGTTCCTTTCGGAAAGTGCCTTCATAGCGTTAAAACCACCTACTCCCGACTCGCATACAGCGGCTTCTGAGCCGCCGGTGATCATTACATCGGCCTTGCCGTAGCGAATATAATTCAGCGACTCTACGATAGCGTTTGTAGCGGACGCACAGGCAGACACCGTAGCATAGTTTGGCCCTCTGAATCCATATCGAATGGAAATCATGCCAGCACTCATATCGGGAATCATGCGTGTGATAAAGAAGGGGTTGAATCTGGGTATACCGGGTCCCTTTGCAAAATCGGAGACCTCATTTTGGAAGGAACTAAGTCCTCCAATGCCGGAGCCCCATATTACACCGGCTTTATCGAGATTTATTTTTTCCAGATCAAGCCCGGCATCTTTCATGGCCTCCTCCGCAGTAACCATAGCGTACTGCGCGCAAAGGTCTATTTTACGGGCTTCTTTTCTGTCAATATGATCGTGGGGATCGAAATTTTTTACCTCGCAGGCAAATTTGGTTCTGAAGTGTTCTGTGTTGAATTTGGTGATAAGGGCAGCGCCACTGACACCATTTGCCAAACCTTGCCAAAAATCTTCAACGTTATTGCCAAGTGGCGTAAGTGCGCCGAGCCCCGTAACAGCTACCTTTCTTAATTTCATAAAAGAAAGTTAATGAGAGAATTTATTTTTTTACGTTTTCTTCTAAATAAGAAATCGCCTGACCTACTGTGGAGATGTTTTCAGCCTGGTCGTCCGGGATGGAAATGTTAAATTCTTTTTCAAACTCCATTATCAACTCTACAGTATCCAAAGAGTCAGCTCCCAAATCATTTGTGAAGCTAGCTTCAGGGGTCACTTCCGATTCTTCAACCCCGAGCTTATCAATAATAATACTCTTTACTTTTTGTGCAATTTCAGACATTTTTTAAACTGTTTTGTTAAAACTCAGTGCAAAGAAATACATTTAAACCAATAATGTCAAACAATTTTTTTTACCCCCCTAAAAATTGAATTATTGGCCGATATAAAGCAATTTCGTAAAAATATTTTGTATTGAAGTGGCAAATGTCTAAGAATAAATTAAATATCTCTCTGTCCTTTGATTTTTCTCTGATGGGTCTGATCTCAGCGCTGAAGGAATACCAGCTTGCGTGGCGTCTGAACAACGCATTGGAAATCCGTCTCATCAAGGAAGAAGACATCCTGCTGGAGTTCATCTCGGGAAAGGACCTGCTGGTATCGAACTACGTGTATGCTACGGAAACCAGTCAGCTGCGCTTGTTAAAAAACAAAACGGTTTCCTCTTCTCCGGGCGAGAGCAACGCCTTCCTTTTGCCAGAACTCAACCGCTTCGACTATCTCATTATTATTGAAGGATTTGAAGACACCTTTGACACAAAAATGCTGAAAGAAAAGATACAAGCGATTAAGCACATAGAATACCTGCAGTTCTTTGATCCCAACGAGCTGAAGTCGCGTGAGAACTTGATTTTTTAGCAATGCGAAGGGTGTTGGCTACTCGCCAAAGGTTTTGTAAGTGGCAGACAGATAGTTTCTAAATGGGCGCTCTGCGAGCACACCTTTTACACTCAGGTATTCGATAAAAGCGAAGTAGATATCCCGGGCTACCTTTAGTTGCTTTTCCTGCAGCTCAGAGCTGAAGTTTTGGAGTTTCACTATTTGAAATGCCTCAATATTCTTGTCCGCGGGAGATACGATTTTCATCTTGCCGGCCTTTTCAATTCTATCCTGTAAAAGCCGATGTTGTTCAAAAAGGTGGCCCAGCCGGATCGCCAATAGCTCACTTTGCCGCTTCACAAGGGTTTTGGTGGTGGCAATCTCCTTTTCACTTTCGATGAGTTTGAAGCGGTTACGGGCCAGGTCGGCCTTGTCAGGATTCACAATGGGCACCCTCACTCCTACCTGCAAGCCAAGGTGTTCATTAAACGTTTCTCCCTGGTCCAGGTGGTAGTTGGCCTGTAAGTAGCCGATATTGCTGCGCGCTTCGGCCTTATTCACCTTGAACATCTGTTCTTGCAAAAGCAGGTATTGCTGCGCCTCCGCCACGTAAATGTTCTGCTCGTTTTCAAGGGTTTCTTCCCGGCTCATATAATCCTTTACGCCCTGGATGTCGATCATGCCAAGGCCCTGCCAGTCGACGCCCTCCATGGCAGGCAGGTCCAGTTTAATGTGATACTCCATTTCCTCCCGCTCCATGGCAAGTTCGCTTAGCTCCGTCTCAAATTCGCTCAGGGTCGATTCGATGCTAATGATGTCGTCCATATCAATACGCCCCATGCTGCTGGCGCCAATAAGCTGTAACAGCCCGGTGGTTGTACGTTGCCGCACTTCCAGCAAGCGGGAGAGTTGTGTGTAGTAATAGTGTTCTATGATGATGTGGTACCTGTTTACCAGGGCTTGATTCAGAGCCACATTATATTCGGCATTTACATAGTCCTGGTGCCGGCTGTGGTACCGCTTGTTAGCCCTTATTTCCATGGGATTTGACGGTGAAATTCTTACGCGGTACCGATCAAGTGAAATATCGGCCTGTTCTGTGCCTATCCTCAATTCCAGCCTGTTAAGAAAGTCAGGGGTATAATTATTATTGCGCAGAAAATCCATCTGGGCATAGTACTTTTCCAGGCTTTGGTCCGTAGTAGCCGTTCTCAGGTAGGCTTCCATGGAAAACCCCGACTGTCCACATAGCTTCACGGCTATTACAAAGGACAACCCCACAAACGCTACCCCAAACTTACCTGCCATTTTTCTTCTTTACGAGTACGAATACTTTTTCTCCGCTCAAAAAACCGCTCTGCTCAGGTATTTTAATGAATAACTCCTGGCCCCACATGGGCACTTCACGAAACGTACGGAGCCTCCCGGGATACTCTACCACCCTGGATCCGATCTCCACGATGCGGCCCTCAATTTTGAAATTCCGGTTTGCGGACTCCACGAGCACGACGTCTCCCATCGCTACATCAAAGTGCTTGGTTTCGTGCATAAGCGCCCTGATCACGGTCGGGTCGTCCTGGTACAGCGACATCACGGTGGTATAGGGCGGTATCAGCTCTTCTACTTCAGCGTAAACAATACCGATGGCGCCATCCACATGGGCGTATTGCACCAGTTCCTTTTCTTCTTTCTCCAGCAGTTCCAACTCAAGCTTCACCCTGCCAATCTCATTTCGGGCGAGGTGCGTAGCTATCAGGTATTCCTGTTCGGCTTTCTCTACTGCCTGCCGATATTGATCTTCCAGTATTTTTTTTCGCTTTTCTAACTGCTTGCGTGTGAGTTGCTGATATGACTGGTCGAACAAGTTAGCCGTGTCGCTTTGCTGCCGTAAAGCACGCAGGTTTTCTGCCAGGCTTTCATTATTGCTCATCACTATATCCAACTGCCCCTTTTCAGTTTCGATCAGGGCCAGCCCGAGCTCGTATTCCATGCGGGCGATGTTCACCATGCTTTTCTTTTCCAGTTCCCTAAGTTCCAGCGTGCCTTGCAGCGTCTTCAGCTCGTTGGTGAGGCGCTCGTAGTCTACCTGAAGATCCACCCTTTCCACTTTCACGAGTTTATCACCCTTTTTTACATTTTGCCCCGGCATTACGTAGATTTCTTTAACGCGCACGCCATTTTGAAAGCTCACGGCATAGCTGCGAGGCTCTACCTCAGCTATAATAGCCGAATTGGAGCTTTTGTACCGAACGGACAAAAGACCCAGTAACACAGCAGAGACGATCAGAAAAACATATATCAAGTACTTCATCCCTATATCCTTTCCAGGTTATCACTACGTTCCATGCGAATATTGGCCAGTCCCTCATGCGTTTTCAGCCGCTGATAAAACTCTTCCTTATCAATATCCTTTTTGAGCGTCACAAAATACTCGTACCGGTCGCCACGCTTTCCGTTGGTTACTTTCAGAAACCTGTAGTCCTGGCAGTATTCCCTCAATAGTTCGTACATTACTGACTTTTCTGTTTCATTGAGCAGGGTGAAATACAGGTTAAATTCTACGGCAAGGTGTTTTCCGCCATAGGGCGATAAATACAACAGGTAGGCCAGCACGCAAAATGCGCCTGTACCTGCCAGGGCAATAGAATAGCCATACACGCCGGCGGCTATACCCACCGAAAGTGCCGCAAAAATGAAAATGATGTTTCTCGGGTTCTCAATTCGCATTCTAAACCGGATGATGGCGATAGCGCCAATCACGCCGATGCCAGCTGCCAGGTTATCTCCAACAGCCATAATCACCATACAGGTAACTATGGAACTCAGCACCATAGCCTGAAAGAAATTTCTCGAAAATGCGCCGCCCCGGCTCGTCAAATGGTAGGTGAACGCAATGACACTGCTGAGCACAAATGATAAAACTATGGAAAACAAGGCTACTTCGAATGAGGGAAATTCATAGAAGGCCCCTTCGATCACGGCATCAAACATCTCCTTTTAAAAAATTATCAGGTGTGGAAAATGATAATAAACACATAATATTCAATTAACATTCAAATATAGAGGATAATTCCTGAAAGTCATGACCACGCACGTAAATGCAGGGTGTTTGCGAAAACTGTATTTATTGATAGTTTTACACCCTTCAATCTAAAAACTTATCTCACTAACTGCCTACAATTATGAAAATGTCAACAAAATCGCCCAAAGGCATGAATCGCATTTTGGGTGCATTTACTTTTCTCTTAGCTATATCACTTACGTTTTCGTGCCAGGAGACCGCGAAATACGAATTCCCTTTTCAGAATCCTGAACTGAGCCTGGAAGAGCGCGTGGAAGACCTGGTGGGGCGAATGACCCTGGAAGAAAAAATCGGCCAGATGATGAACCAGGCGCCAGCGATTGAGCGCCTGGGCGTTCCGGCCTATAACTGGTGGTCGGAGGGGCTTCACGGTGTAGCACGTGCCGGCCTGGCTACCGTGTTCCCGCAGGCGATCGGCCTGGCTGCTTCATGGGACGAAGCGATGATGCGAGAAATGGCAGACGCCATCTCTGACGAGGCCCGGGCCAAGCACCATGACTTTGCCAGCAAAGACAAGCGGTTTATCTACCAGGGGCTCACCCTTTGGTCACCCAACATCAACATCTTCCGCGATCCACGCTGGGGCCGCGGACAGGAAACGTATGGAGAAGACCCCTACCTGGCGGGCAAGCTGGGTGTGCAGTTCATCAAGGGACTGCAGGGAGAAGATCCAAACTATTACAAAACCATCGCCACGGTAAAGCACTTTGCCGTACACAGCGGCCCGGAACACAACCGGCACTCTTTCGACTCAAAAGTAAGTCAACGCGATTTCATCGACACCTACCTCCCTCAATTTGAAATGGGCATAAAAGAGGGTAAGGCCTACTCGGTGATGTGTGCTTACAACCGGCTGAATGGCGAGGCATGCTGTGGAAGCGACGGTCTACTAAATGGGATACTACGCAATGACTGGCAGTTCGATGGCTTTGTGGTATCCGATTGCGGGGCTATTCTGGATATCTATGAATACCACAAGGTGGTGCCAACACCCGAAGAGGCAGCGGCACTGGCGGTGCAATCGGGCACCGACCTCGAATGCGGACAAGTGTTTGTAGCCCTGAAAAATGCCGTAGGACAAAAGCTGATCACCGAAGAAGAAATTGACGTAGCGGTAAAACGGCTTTTCACAGCCCGGTTTAAGCTGGGTATGTTTGACCCTGTGGAGAAAGTGAAATACACCTCTATCCCCTATGACGTGGTGGATAGCGACGAACACCGACAACTGGCACTGAAAACCGCACAAAAGTCCATGGTGTTGTTGAAAAACGACGGGCTGCTGCCCCTGAGCAAAGACATTAAAAAAATCGCTGTGATAGGGCCAAACGCCGATCAATGGCTGATGCTCCTGGGCAACTACAACGGCGTGCCGGCCGATCCGGTGACACCGCTGCGCGGTATAAAGGAAAAACTGGCAAACGACGCCCAGGTGTTTTTTGCTCAGGGCAGCGAACTGGCAGATGGCATGCCGATGTTTTATACCATACCCTCAGACTTTTTATTTATTGAAAATGAAAGTGGCGTCCATGCTGAATATTTTGACAATAACGACCTGAGTGGAGAGCCTCTCTTCACCGAGCACATACGCGAGCTGGACGCCAACTGGTACGACAAGGCGCCCCGCGACGACATGGACGACGACAACTTCAGCGTACGGTGGACCACAGAACTGAAACCCGATAAGTCCGGTAAATACCAATTGGGCTTCATCAGTACCTGCAATACCAAGCTTTATTTGAACGATAGCCTCATCGCCAAAACCACCTATCATTTCCGGGATGAGCTGGGCGATCCGCGCCTCAACCGGTCGAAGCCCATTCAACTGGAAAAGGGTAAATCTTACTCCATAAAGGTGGAAGCAATTGAATCGTATGCTGATGCCCAGGTACAACTGGTGTGGGCGGCGCCGAAGCCCGATTTAAAGAAACAAGCCCTCGAGGCCGCTAAACAGGCCGAAGTGGTAGTGATGTGCATGGGGCTTACTGCCAGGATGGAAGGAGAAGAAATGGATGTAGAAATAGACGGGTTTATGGGTGGTGACCGAACAAACATTGACCTCCCAAAAGTACAACAAGATCTGATAAAAGAGATCCATGCGCTCGGCAAGCCAGTGGTTTTGGTGCTCCTTAATGGCAGCGCGTTAGCCATCAACTGGGCCGATGAAAACAT